>CAZKRZ010000039.1:6232-7477 GCA_964555325.1 uncultured Muribaculaceae bacterium | reverse complement strand
AGGCGAATGGACCAAGGCACAGCCGGACGAAGCCTACTACGATGACTTCTTCACCCTGTGGGACACCTACAGGACCGTAATGCCTCTCGTCACCCTCCTCGATCCCCAGAGGCAGGCCGACATAGTACAGGGACTGATAAATATATATAAGTATGACGGCTGGATGCCCGACGGACGCAGCGGCAATGCCAACGGCACGACACAGGGCTCGTCCAACGCGGACATAGTCATAGCCGACGCATTCGTCAAAGGGCTGAAAGGCATAGACTACGAAACGGGACTCCGGGCCATGCTCAAGGACGCCACTGTCTCCGCTCCGAAAGAGAACAAAGAAGGCCGTGTAGGCATCAATTACTACAATACCATAGGTTATCTGCCCTGGGGCGTCAGCGTGGCAGGCAGCAGGACCGTGGACCACTCCATGTGCGACTACGCCATACACACTGTGGCAAAAGGACTTGGACACGATGACATCGCGACGGAGTATCTCAAGCGTTCACGCAACTGGCACAATCTCTGGCGCGACTACGAGGAGGACGGCATACGCGGATTCATCATGCCTCGCGACTCTGCAGGCAACTGGCTGGACACGGCAATGTTCTCGCGTGCCGACAAGGGCCTGCCCGACACCCTGCTCATCTTCAAGCCCAAGGAGTCATTCCCCAAGAGCTGGCTCAGATTCTTCTACGAAGCCAATGTCTACGAGACCTCTCTCGGCATGACACACGATATGGATTACCTGATCAAGATCAACGGAGGCAAAAAGGGATTCAAGTACCGCCTGGACAGGCTCTTCGAACAGGGCTGCTACAACGGAGGCAACGAACCGTCATTCATGACCACATCGCTGTATCATTGGGTCGGCAGGCCCGACCTGACGAGTGACATCTGCAACAAACGCGTCCGTCACGACTATTCCGACGGGCTCGACGGCATTCCCGGCAACGATGATTCCGGAGCAATGTCTTCCTGGATGGCATGGCACATGATAGGCATGTACCCGGTGGCGGGATTTGACTTCTATCTGCTGCACGCACCTGTAGTCGAGAGCGTGACCTTCAGCCTCGCCAACGGCAACACATTTACAATCAAGGCAGAAGGCCTCTCCGACAGCAACTGCTACATACGTTCGGCACGCCTGAACGGCAAGAAATATCCCTGGTCCACAATCAGCCATTCCGACCTCATGGAGGGCGGAGAACTGGTGCTGGAAATGGGCAGCAAACCGGGGAAATGGGGTCAGAA
>CAZKRZ010000039.1:0-6222 GCA_964555325.1 uncultured Muribaculaceae bacterium | reverse complement strand
ACAGAGAATGAAAATCGGATATCACAGCGTGGTAGCCCTCGCATACGAACTGGAAGTGGAGGGTGTGACCATTGACAAGGCAGGGAAAGACAACGCATTGGACTATATACAGGGATGCCACATGCTCATTCCCGGACTCGAGGACGCGCTCGAAGGCATGGAAGAGGGCACTGAATTCGATGTAAAAGTGGCACCGGCGGACGGCTACGGGGAGTATGATCCCAAGAGTTCGTTCGACATTCCCAAGAGCTCGTTCGAGGTCGACGGCAAACTCCGTGAGGACCTGCTCCGTGAGGGACGCATTGTCCCCATGCTCAATTCGGCAGGAGAGGTATGCCACGCGCAGGTGGTCAAAGTCGGCGACGACAAGGTGACCGTGGATTTCAACCACCCTCTCGCAGGCAAGACGCTCCATTTCACCGGAACGGTGGTATCGGTGCGCGAAGCCACCAAGAAAGAGTTGGACGAGGGGCTGCACGGAGAGTTCCTGCCCCAGGAGCATCATTGCTGCCACCACGGTGAGGGCGGATGCCACGGAGGACATCATGGCGAGGGCTGCTGCCACGGAGGCGGTGAGCACCACGACGGCTGCTGCCACGGCGAAGGCTCATGCGGCAATGGAGAGCACCACGAGGGCGGATGCGGCTGCGGCAACGAAAACTGCCATTGCGGAGAGGGTGAATGCCATTGCAACGAGAATGGCTGTAACTGCGCAGACGGCGAATGTCACTGCGGAGACGACGCCCCCAAGGGAGAATGCCATTGCGGCGGAAGCAACTGCCACTGCAACGACTGATGAAGACTGCCGTCGTCATACTCAACTGGAACACACGGGATTACCTCGACAGATTCCTGCCGCCGCTCATACAGAGCTGCGAGGGGCTGGATGCCGAGGTGATTGTCGCTGACAGTGCGAGCACGGACGGCTCGATAGACCTGCTCAGAGAGCGTTTCCCGCAGATACGCCGCATAGAATTAGACGCCAACTACGGGTTTACCGGAGGATACAACAGGGCTCTGGCCCAGGTAGATGCGGAGTATTTCGTCCTGATCAATTCGGACATCGAGGTGGACGGAGGCTGGCTCTCCCCTCTCGTGGAATGGCTCGATACCCATTCCGAATGCGCCGCATGCTCCCCGAAACTCCTGTCCTGGTACGACAGGGAGCGTTTTGAATACGCAGGTGCCGCCGGAGGCTGCATTGACGCACTGGGTTATCCGTTCTGCCGGGGAAGGGTGCTGCAACGGACCGAACAGGACCTCGGGCAATACGACACAGCCCGGGATGTATTCTGGGTGAGCGGAGCCTGCATGATGATACGCGCCTCGCTATGGCGCGAATGCGGTGGCCTGGACGACAGGTTTTTCGCACACATGGAGGAAATCGACCTCTGCTGGCGACTGCACCTGCGCGGATACAGCGTCAGCGTAGTGCCGCAATCCAAGGTCTTCCACATAGGCGGAGGCACACTGCCGGCGAGTTCGCCGCGCAAACTCCGGCTCAACTACCGCAACAACCTGCTGATGTTGCACAACAACCTGTACGGGCATTTCCTCGCAGAGGGGCACTCCCCTGCCGCTGCCCGATGCAGGGCCACGCTGCGTCTCGGCTTGAGATACCTGCTGGATGACTGCTCCGCAGCGGTCTATCTGCTATGCGGCAAGGTGCAGTCCGCCGCAGCGGTCATACGCGGACACAGGGAGTTCTGGCAACTCCGCCCGCTCCGCAGACCCGAATGCACATACAAGACCATACTGGCAGGCTCAAACGGCAACGGCCTCGGGCAGACCGATGCCCGGCACGCATTCGACGGATACTACCGCGGCAGCATTCTGCTGGCGGCAGCGATACACAGAGACAGAATATTTGACTATATTGCCCGGAAATTGTCCCGATGACAGTTGCCATAGCACTGGCAGACACACCGGACTGATGAAAAGAATACACTGAATATGAAAATCGTAATCGTAGGCGCAGGAGAAGTCGGATCGCATCTCGCCAAGATGCTTCGCAGCGCAGCCGGCAACGTGACGGTCGTGGATTCCGACCAGGCACGGCTCGACAAACTGACCGGCTCTGCTGATGTCAGCGCGGTACACGGAAACCCTACCAACATCTCCGTCCTGCGTGAGGCCGGTGTCGCCGACGCAGACCTGTTCATTGCCGTATATCCGCGAATCATACAGGAAATCAATATCATCAGCGCCCTGATAGCAAGGCAGCTCGGAGCCGCCAAGGTCATTGCGCGTATCAGCGACGAGGATTATCTCAAGAGCGAGAACAAACTGCTGTTCAAGACATTGGGCATAGAACTGATGTTCTACCCCGAGCGCATAGCCGCCGATGAGATTGTGGATGCTCTGCACCACAGCAGTTCCACCGATACGATGGATTTCGCGCACGGCAGGCTGCAGATCAATGTGTTCCGCATACAGGAGGAGTCCGCAATATTGGACATGCGCCTCAGCGAAATCTCCGCATTCGTCCAGGGCGAGGACACCAATTTCCGCATCATCGCCATCAACCACGATGGCAACACCCTGATACCCAAGCCGGATTCCAGATTCTGCTACCAGGACAATGTATATGTAATAAGTACGCGCGAGGGACTGCCCACGCTCATGAAACTGTTCGGGCAGGACAGTTCCGAAGTCAACCGCGCCATGATCTACGGTGGCACCGCCATCGGCGAAATGGTAGCGCGTTCCCTGAGCAGGACCATTGCGGAGACCAAACTCATAGAGCCGGACAGGGAGCGCTGCATGGAGCTCTCGGAGAGGCTCGGAGACTCCGTGACCATCAGCAACGGCGAGGGACGCAACAGCGATTTCCTCATCGAGGAGGGCATACGCGACTACGATGCTTTCGTTGCCGTCACCGAGAATGACGAAGCCAACATCCTTGCCTGCGTGGCAGCCAAGAGATTCGGAGTCAGGCGCACAGTGGCAGAGGTCGAGAATATCGAATACATCCGTCTCGCGGAAGACATGGGCATTGACAATGTCATCAACAAGAAACTCATCACCGCAGGGCGCATTTTCAAATTCACATTGAGCGGCAAGGCGCGATTTGTACGATACATGGGCGGCACATCCGCAGAGATACTCGAATACACGGTATCCCCGGGCAGCCGCATCACGACGGCCAATCTGCGCGAACTCCCCTTCCCTGCCGGGGCTGTCATCGGCGGCGGCATCAGGGGCAGCGAGTCATTCATCGCCGTAGGCGATACGAGATTCGAGGCATACGACAGGGTAGTCGTATTCGCAGACGGTTCGGTCGTCAAGGAGGTGGACTCATTCTTCAGGTAGGGCCGATACATGGCACGGACTGACATTATGTCAGCAAAAATGCCGTGGCAAAGCTTTTGATTCCTTCGGGAATGACAAATCATTCAGACAGACATGGCTAAAGAGAAAAACAATATCAAGAAAGAAAGCGACGCACAGCCGAAGACAGAGAAACAGGAAACGGTAAAGAAAGAGGCTTGCGAGTCGCGCAAGGACAAGAATCTTCAGAAAGAACTTGACGCCTTGAAAGAGAGCGCGGCAGCCAAGGAGCAGGAGCTCGAGGCCGCAAAATCGGCTCTCGCCAAGGAGAAAGACGACTACATCCGCCTGATGGCAGAGTTCGAGACTTTCCGCAGGCGCACTGCCGAGGACAGGCTCAACATCGTCAAGTCGGCATCTACGGATGTGATAAAGGGCATGCTCACCACTCTCGACGAATGCGAGAGGGCTATGAGCATACTCGAGACATCTTCCGACGAGGCTGCCAAAGAGGGCACCTCGCTGATTTACAACAAACTGATGGCATACCTCAAGAGCAAGGGACTGGAGGTAATCGACGCCAAGGGCAAGGACTTCGACACGGACTATCACGAGGCCGTCACGCAATTCCCCGGGGATGAAGCGCAGAAAGGCAAGGTAATAGATGTCGTGCAGACAGGCTACATGCTCGACGGCAAGGTAATCCGGTATGCCAAAGTAGTAGTGGGAGCATAAAGCGACATATGGCAGAAAAAAGAGATTATTATGAGGTGCTCGGCGTCAGCAAGAACGCCAGCGCGGACGAGATAAAGTCAGCCTACCGCAAGGCCGCAATCAAGTGGCACCCTGACAAATGGGTTGACGGTACTGACGCAGAGAAAAAGACCGCCGAAGCCAATTTCAAAGAGGCTTCGGAGGCTTATTCCGTATTGAGCGATGCGGACAAGAAAGCACGCTACGACCAGTTTGGATTCAGCGGAGTGGACGGACAGCAGGGCTATGATTTCAGCCAGGGCTTCGGCAGCCTGAACGACCTGCTCAACAACATCTTCGGCGGGGCATTCGGCGGAGGCGGCTTCAGTGGCTTCGGGGGGTTTGGCGGCTTCGGCGGAGGCTCATCCTCCGGCCAGCAGCGTGCCCGTCGCGGCCAGGACATACGCACACGCGTCACTCTGACCCTCGATGAGATTGCGAACGGCTGCGAGAAATCCATCACTCTCGAGCGCAAGCGTCCCTGCCCTGACTGCCAGGGCAAGGGTACAAAGAACTCCTCTGACATCAAGACATGCCCCAGCTGTAAAGGAAGCGGCCAGGTACAGCATGTATCCAACTCCATATTCGGCAGGAGCATCAGTTACAGCACCTGTTCCCAGTGCAACGGCACCGGCAAGGTGGTCACCAATCCCTGCCGTTCCTGCTCGGGCAGCGGACTCATCCGCAAACGCGAGACCATCAAGGTCAAGATACCTGCAGGCGTGGAGAACGGCATGCAGATTAGCGTCAGAGGCGAGGGACATGCCGCAGCCGGAGACGGTGTCAACGGAGATCTGCTGATACTGATAGTGGAGCAGGAGCACCCCCAGATCAAGAGAGACGGGGAGAATCTGTTCTACAGCACCGTAATATCGGTGACGGACGCCATGCTCGGCAGCGAGATTGCAGTCCCCACTGTAGGCGGAGGCTGCGAGATTGTCAAGATAGAGCCGGGCACGCAGAGCGGAACAGTGCTGAGACTGCGCGGCAAAGGACTGCCGGGAGTCAACTCCTACGCACGCGGAGACATGTATGTCAAGATACTGGTCTGGATACCGCGCAAACTCTCCCGCGATGAGAAGAAGACCATCGAGGCAATGCGTACAAGCAGCAGTTTCAAGCCGGATCTCTCGCGAGACGACAAGGCTCTCTTCGACAAGGAGAAAAACATCTTCTGACGACAGAGCCCCCTCCAATAACATTTAGAAGCCAACCTCAGAGCCACTTCGCGCCACGGGGTTGGCTTTTGGCTTTTTATCCGCGGCAAGCCCCTCCCCTGCTTCGGCTGCGGTTTTAAGGCGTCCCCTCGGAGGCAAATGGACCATAATGAACTTGTATTTAATCCTCTTGCACCCTAACTTGGGTAGTGTTTCATTAAGTGTGTCCGGAAAGCCACTGCCACATTAGTACTCCCAGCAGAACTGAGACTCCGGAATCAACGACGTCTTGTTCTCAATGCTCGACATAATGGAGTTCAAGGAGTTACGTTTAATTTATTTCTGAAGATAAGACTCCTCTTCCAGGAATAGAGTGTTTTTTGTTAATTTTGCAAAAATACCATTGTCTATGGCATCGGCTTCTAAAATATATCCAGCTCTCACTCTTGAAGTTATGGTCTCCCGAAAAGAAGGCCAATACTATGATGTCAAATCCGCACAAAAGAAGCCTTCCGATCTGGCAGACATCGTCAGTGCTTACGCCAATTCAGAAGGCGGAATCGTTGTCATCGGCATCAGCGACAAGACACGCAGAGTGGAAGGAGTGAACGCCCAAGGCGAAGAAAAAATCAACAACTTTCTCAATCTTCCGAAGGACTGCTGTAGTCCAATGCCTGAATATCGCCATGAGTTCGTTGATGTCATGAATGACGCTGGAAAGCCGGACAGGCTGATTCTGTTACACATCAAGCCATCTGTCGACAGAGTCATCAGCACTTCCAAAGACGAAGTATTTCTACGAATCGGAGACAAAACCCGTAAACTTACTGTCGAAGAAATCCGTCAGTTGGAATACGAGAAAGGCGTTGCCCACTACGAAGAAGAAGTATGTCAGTATGCGACAATGGAGGATCTTGATTCGGAATTGCTCGACTCATACAGGCAGAAGATTGGAGCGGTGCATCAAAGCAATGAGCAGGTACTCCGCGCCCGCCAATTCATCGTTAAGCGTCACGGTGAAGATATGCTTACTAATGCAGCA
>CAZKRZ010000038.1:0-10721 GCA_964555325.1 uncultured Muribaculaceae bacterium | reverse complement strand
GAGGCGTTCGATTTTGACATCGAGGGTCTGCGCAGCCCCACCATTCCCAATCCCAAAGGACCGGACTGGGGCAATACCACCCTCGGCAACATGGGATTCGGCTACAGCACGGAAGAGACTCCGCTGCACATACTGACATTCTACAATGCGCTCGCCAACGGAGGCAAGATGATGAAGCCTTATTTAGTGGAAAGCATCGAGAAGCACGGGGATGTAATCGAGAAACGCGGCCCGTCGGTGCTCAATTCATCTATATGCTCCAGAGCGGTGACGGACACTGTCAGGAGGGCGTTGGAGACCGTCATCGAAGATGGTACGGCACGGCGGCTCAAAAGCGCCAAATGCCGCGTGGCAGGCAAGACAGGCACCTCTTTCGCGGTCATCGAGGGCAGTGCAGATCCCTACAAGGACGAACGGGGACGCAGGAAATACCAGGGCACATTCGTGGGATATTTCCCCGCGGAGGCTCCCAGATACAGCATCATCTGCACGATTTATTCGGAGCTCACCCACAAGTCTTTCCAAGGCGGAGGCATACCTGCGATGGCAGTCAAGAGCATCGTAGACGAGATATACGCCATGGACGAGAGTTGGAGGGAGGGGCTGCACAAGACAGGCCGCGTACCTGCAATGCAGGCTCCCGCGGTCGAGACAGCCAAGGGCACTGTCCCCGATGTCAGGGGGCTGGGACTCCGGGATGCGGTCCGCGCCATCGAAGATGCAGGGTATCAATGCTCGTACGACGGCACAGGCAGGGTGTCACGGCAGACACCGGCGGCAGGCACCACGGCGAAAGAGGGCGGCAAGGTCAGCATCACACTGAAATAAAGGAAAAACTTCGGCAAGCATAGCAAGAGAGACGACAATGAGACTTGAAGACATCATAAAGGATACCGGCGCGAATATACTCCACGGTGACACCGGCACTGAAATCACTGCGATATGCAGCGATTCTCGCAAGGTGTGCCCCGGGGCGTTGTTCTTTGCAGTCAAAGGCTGCGGGGCTGACGGGCATGACTACATAGAGGCGGCGCTCGCGGCTGGGGCCGCGGCGGTCGCCGACGGCGACCGGAGGGCTCTCGCCCTCTGCGCCGCCTCCTACTACGGCCACCCCTCGGAGCAGCTCAATCTGGTCGGCATCACAGGCACCAACGGCAAGACCACTACGGTCACGCTGCTCTACGACCTGTTCATGAATCTCGGATACAACTGCGGACTGCTCAGCACGATAGCCAACTATGTCGGCACACGCCGCAGTGAGGCCGTCAACACCACTTCAGACCCCATCACCACCAACGCGCTCCTCGCCGAGATGGTCGATGCCGGCTGCGAGTATTGTTTCATGGAGGTGAGTTCGATAGGCATGGAGCAGGAGCGTGTCACCGGACTGCATTTCAGGGCCGGAATATTCTCCAACCTCACTCGTGACCACCTCGACTATCACAAGACCTTCGCCGAGTACCTCCGCTGCAAGAAACTCTTCTTTGACCGCCTCGGACGCGATGCCGCCGCAATCATCAACATCGATGACAAGAACGGCCCAGTCATGGTGCAGAACACAGCCGCCCGCGTCGTCACCTACTCCTGCCGCAGCATCGCAGACCACAGCTGCCGCATCATGGAGGAGAGTTTCGAGGGCATGCTGCTCAAGATCGACGGCGCCGAGGTCTGGAGCAGGCTCATCGGCAGGCACAACGCATACAATATTCTCGCGATATACAGTACCGCATTGGAACTCGGCTGTGACCCCACCGAAGCCCTCGTCGGCATCAGCAGGCTCGCGCCTGTAAAGGGACGGCTCGAGAGCCTCAAAGGTCCGCGTGACATAGCCGTAGTCATCGACTACGCCCACACCCCCGACGCCCTGCAGAATGTGCTCGAGACGCTGCGCGACATCGCTCCGGCGAGACCGCTCGCGTGTGTATTCGGCTGCGGAGGAGACAGGGACAAGGGCAAGCGCCCGGAGATGGGCAGGATTGCCGCCGCCATGTCCGACCGCATATTCATAACCTCGGACAACTCCCGTAGCGAGCGCACTGAGGACATCATGCAAGACATACGCGCAGGCATACCTGCAGAGGACCTCGCCAAGGCGATATTCATAGGAGACAGGCGCGAGGCCATACGCACCGCGCTGCTGACCGCCGCACCGTCCTCCACCATTCTGCTGGCAGGCAAGGGACACGAGACCTACCAGATAATAGGCACCGACAAGAAGCATTTCGACGAGCGTGAGATCGTCGCAGAGACATTCGCAAGCATAAAAGACTGACGACAAAGATATGATATACCACCTGTTCCAACTGTTGCAAGACTTTGATTTCCCCGGCAAGGGCCTGATGAACTACATCACATTCAGGGCATTCCTCGCCGGTATCATCAGCCTGCTCACCGCCTGGATAGCCGGAGGCAAGATTATCGCCACGCTCCAGCGCAGGCAGATTGGAGAGACCATACGCGATCTCGGGCTGGAGGGCCAGCTCCAGAAGAAAGGCACTCCCACCATGGGAGGCATCATCATCATCATTTCCCTGCTCGCAGGAGTGCTGTTGGTCTGCGACCTCAGCAATATCTACATCCTGCTGCTCATACTCACCACCCTGTGGTGCGGAGCGCTCGGATTTACAGACGATTACATCAAGGTATTCAAGCACAACAAAGAGGGCCTCAGCGAGAAAAAGAAACTCATCGGCCAGTTCGGCCTCGGTCTGATTATAGCCCTGGCGGTATGGGCGAGCCATGACATCCATACGGAGCACCTTATCACCACCATTCCGTTCGTCAAGGCGAATGAATTCGAGTATTCATGGCTGGTGCCGTTCCACGGACAGCTCGGAGTCTATTGCACCTGGGGGCTGTATATGCTGATGATAATAGTGGTCATTCTCGCCTGCTCCAACGGAGTCAACCTCACCGACGGCATGGACGGTCTCGCAGCCGGCACATCCGCCATCGTGGCTGTAGTGATAGGCATACTCGGCTATCTCGGAGGCAACATACTCAACTCCAACTACCTCAACATCATGTACATTCCCGGCACGGGAGAGGTGGCGATATTCATGGCTGCGCTCACGGGCGCTCTGCTCGGATTCCTCTGGTACAATTCCTACCCGGCGCAGGTATTCATGGGAGATACCGGCAGTCTGACCCTCGGCGGCATCATAGGTGTGAGCGCGGTACTCATACGCAAGGAACTCATCCTCCCCCTGCTCTGCGGCATCTTCCTCGTGGAGAGCCTGTCAGTGCTGATACAGAGAGGATATTTCAAATATACCAAACACAAATACGGCAGCGGCCGCAGGGTATGGCGCATGGCTCCCCTGCACCACCATTTCCAGAAGGAGGGCATTCCGGCGATAGTACAGAAGCCGGCACGAGCCATCCCGGAGGCCAAGATTGTGGCGAGGTTCCTGCTGACGGGACTGCTGCTCGCGCTGCTGACCCTCGCATCGCTTAAGATAAGATAGGCATTTGGACGATAACAAAGAAACTGAACGATATGGACAAGATTGTAGTTCTGGGTGGAGCAGAAAGCGGCGTGGGTGCCGCAGTGCTCGCCAAAGTCAAGGGAATGGATGTATTCCTCTCGGACAGCGGCAAGATCAAGGACGAATATGCGGATACTCTGCGCAAATGGGACATCCCCTACGAAGAGGGCGGCCACAGCGAAGAGCGCATACTCGCCGCAGACGAGGTCATCAAGAGCCCCGGCATTCCGTCCACCGCTGCTCTCGTGCAAAAGATTGAGGCGCGGGGCATACGCATCATATCGGAAATAGAGTTCGCAGGCCGTTACGACACTGCCAAGAAGATCTGCATCACCGGATCCAATGGCAAGACGACGACCACCTCGCTCATATACCACCTGCTCATACAGGCAGGGCTCAACGCCGGGCTCGGCGGCAACATAGGCAAGAGCTACGCCTATCAGGTAGCCACCGAGAAGCACGACTATTATGTGCTGGAAATAAGCAGTTTCCAGCTCGACAACGTCTATGACTTCCGCCCCGACATCGCAATCATCACCAATATCACACCCGACCACCTCGACCGCTACGGCTACGACATGGAAAACTATGTCCGCGCCAAATTCCGCATCACGCGCAACCTCCGTCCGGAGGACTGCTTCATATTCGATTCGGATGACGAGATTACTGTCGGGCACCTCAACAAGATAGTCCTCAAGGCCAAGATGCTCCCCTATTCGCAGGAGCATGAGGTCGAGAACGGCGCATTCGTCCGTGAGGACAAGATTGTCGTGCGCACGGAGCAGGAGGAGAGCGAAATCTACCTCAAGGAGCTAGCACTCGGCGGCAGGCACAATATCTACAACTCCATGGCAGCGGCTCTGGCAGCCAAGGCCGTAAACATTGACAACAAGGTCATACGCGAGGCCCTTTCGTCATTCAAGCCCATAGAGCACAGGCTCGAACCTGTCCTGAGCATCAAGGGGGTAATGTATATCAACGACTCCAAGGCGACCAATGTGGACTCCGCCTGGTACGCTCTCGAATGCCAGAAGAAGCCTGTGGTCTGGATAGTCGGCGGCACGGACAAGGGCAATGACTACTCCGTCCTCAACGAGCTGGTCCGCAACAAGGTCAAGGCCATAGTTTGCCTCGGTGTGGACAATTCCAAGATACACGCCGCATTTGAGGAAATGGTAGGCTCTGCCAACATTACCGACGCACACAGCGCGCAGGAGGCCGTACAGGCGGCAAGCCGCTTTGCCGTCTCCGGAGATGTAGTGCTCCTCAGCCCGTGCTGCGCGAGTTTCGATCTCTTCAAGAACTACGAAGACAGGGGCGAACAATTCAAGACCGCAGTAAAGGCACTCTGACAATGAACAAGGACCGCAGATTACTCGACCGCATAGGCGGAGACAAGGTAGTATGGCTCATCATACTGTTGCTGATGATGATTTCCCTCGTGGGTCTCTCATCAGCGACCTCTTCTATGGCAAATTCCCAGACCACACGATTCGACATTATCTGGGAGCAGATGAAAACCATAGGCATGGGCGTCATCGCCATAGTTTTCTGCGTATTCTGCATGAGTATCAAATGGTTCCGCAAACTTGCCAGTCTAGGATTCGTGTTCAGTTTCATAGTATTGCTGTTCCTCGTCCTGCATCTGACACCGAGCAAGAGTTTCTGTGCCGCTCCCATCAACGGGGCATGGCGCATCATCAAGGTCGGCAGCATGCAGATACACATCCTGGAGGTCGTCAAGGTCGCCATGGTCATGTATCTCGCATGGGCGGTGGACAAATACAAGAACGGCAGGTTCCTCCTGCAGGAGAAACTGGCCACATTGCCGCATCTTGAATGGCTCGACACTCCTATGGCGAAAAAGATTGTGAACATCTACGGCCCGATGGTCATAGTCTGCGCACTCGCCCTGCCGGCAGGTACATCCAATGCCGCATTCATAGGAGTAATATTGTTCCTGACCCTCGCAATTGCCGGCATGCCGTTCAAGGACATGTCGAGCATGCTGCTCATAGGATTAACTGCTGCCGGAATAATTGTAGGCATACACAAGGCATCGGACGGGAAATTCATCCCCCGTCTGGCAACAGCTCTCAGCAGTTCTCGCGACATGGACGCGCAGATAGACTCCCTCAGGAGTTCCACGCCCGGTTCAACAAAATACAATAACGCCCTCGACCTTATACGCCAGCCATACGGTGCCAAGATGGCAATAGCCAACGGAGGACTGTCCGGCAAAGGACCAGGCAAGAGCACCATGAAATATGTAGTGCCTGTAATCTACGAAGACTATATGTTCAGTTTCCTAGTAGAGGAGTACGGAATACTGATAGGAGGCATTATAATATTCGCCTTGTATATAGCCATGCTCGCCAGAGGGGCGATAATAGCGCGCAACTGCGATGACCTGTTTTCCAAGGTCACGGTCGGAGGCTTGTCCGCACTGATTGCCGGGCAGGCCACAATGCACATTATGGTCAATTGCGATGTGGGCTTGCAGACAGGGCAGACGTTGCCGCTCATCAGTTACGGCACATCGGCATTCGTATGCTTCAGCATAGCATTCGGAGTCATCCTGTCCATCAGCCGCAGCGCACAGGCCAGGGTGCAGAAAGAGATGGAGCGCTCGGAGTCTCTGATGACAGCCACCGGAGAAGAAATAGTAGACACAGCGGACAATATCATACAACTATGACAACAGAACGCAGACCCATAAGAGCCATTATCAGCGGAGGAGGCACGGGAGGACATATATTCCCTGCCATCTCCATAGGCCGCAGCATCATGGAAGCCAATCCGCAGAGCGAACTGCTGTTCGTCGGAGCGGAGGGCAAGATGGAGATGGAGAAAGTGCCTGCCGCAGGATTCCGCATCATCGGACTGCCAGTAGCCGGTCTCCAAAGACGCCTGACCCTGCACAATATAGTGAATGACCTGCAGGTCCCGTTCCGCCTGCTCTCCAGCGTGAGACAGGCCAGGCGCATCATCAAGGATTTCCGTCCCGACATCTGCATAGGCGTGGGAGGATATGCCAGCGCGCCACTGCTGTATGCCGCCGCCTGCAAAGGAGTCCCGACGCTCATCCAGGAGCAGAACGGATTCGCAGGTCTGACCAACAAGCTGCTCGGCAAGAAAGCCGACAGGATATGTGTCGCATACGAGGGCATGGAGAGGTTTTTCCCTGCCGACAGGATAGTGCTCACAGGTAATCCCATACGCCCCGAGATAGTACCCGCCACAGCGGAAATGCGTTCGGAGGCAATGGCGTTCTACGGTCTCGACGCTTCCAAGAAGCAGCTGCTCATAGTAGGTGGCAGTCTCGGCAGCCGCACCCTCAACAATTCCGTCAAGGCATGGATAGAAGCCGGACGCCCCGGAGGTGAGGATGTGGAGGTGCTCTGGCAATGCGGCAAGATATACAAGTCCTCCACGGACGAATTCATGTCCCGCCATCCGGAAGCCACCAATATACATTACAGCGATTTCATCGCCAGAATGGATCTCGCATACGCCGCCGCCGATGCGGTAATCTCCAGATCCGGAGCAAGTTCAGTGTCGGAACTCTGCGCCGCGCACAAGGCCGCGCTGTTTGTCCCCTCCCCCAATGTCGCCGAGGATCACCAGACCCACAACGCGATGGCGCTCGTCCGCAAGGACGCCGCAATGATGATAACGGACGCAGAAGCCCACGACAGACTCCTGCCTGCGGCCATGGAACTCCTCGCCGACAAGGACAGGATAGCCATGTTCGAGAAGAATGCAGGAGCAATGGCGCGCCCCGACGCCGCAGCGGACATAATAAATGAAGTATACGGCATACTCGACTCCAAGAATACCAAAAACGACAATGTACAATAATATATATTTTGTAGGTATAGGCGGCATCGGCATGAGCGCAATTGCCAGGTACTACCGCTTCAAAGGTTATAATGTCAGCGGATACGACCGCACTCCGAGCGCGCTGACGCGCAGCCTGGAGGAGGAGGGCATTGCCGTGCATTATGAAGACGATCCCTCCGCCATACCCGGCACACCCGAGGACACGCTCGCAGTATACACCCCTGCAGTACCGGACAGTCTGCAGGAACTGCAGTATCTCCGCGCCCACGGCTACAGGCTCATCAAGAGAGCCATGATGCTCGGGGAGATTACCGCAGGACAGAGATGCCTCGCTGTAGCCGGCACGCACGGCAAGACGACTACGAGCACGCTCGTGGCGCATATACTGACCGAGAGCGGAGAGGGATGTTCGGCATTCCTCGGAGGAGTATCCAGAAACTACGGTACCAACATGCTGGTCAGCCATACTCCGACAGCAGTGGCGGAGGCGGACGAATTCGACAGGTCATTCCTCCAACTGCACCCTGCCATGGCGGTCATCACTTCGATGGACGCCGACCACCTCGACATCTACGGGGACATTGAGCACATCCACGAGGCATTCAGGGCATTCGCCTCTCAGGTAAGTGGCACACTGATATGCAAATACGGTCTGCCAATCTCATCATCCGACACGCCTGCCGCCCTGCGCAGCTATCATCTGGATGACAGCCGTGCCGACTATCGGGCGGAGAATCTCAGACTGGACAATCTGGGACACTATACCTTTGACCTGCATCATCCCGGAGGCATTCTGCAGGATATACGCGTCGGCACGCTCGGCTGGGTCAATGTGGAGAACAGTGTCGCAGCGGCGGCCCTCTGCCTGGAATACGGCATCGGCGGAGACAGCATAAGGCACGCGATAGGCACTTTCAAGGGTGCGGTGCGCAGGCTCGACGAGCACATCAATGTGCCCGGACTCACATACATAGACGATTACGCGCATCATCCGCGCGAACTGGAAGCCGCCATCTCCTCGATTAGGGGCATATTCCCCGGCAGGAAGATTACCGGTGTGTTCCAGCCGCACCTCTATACGAGGACAAGGGACTTTGCACAGGAGTTCGCACAGGCATTGAGCGGACTGGACAAGGTCATTCTCCTGGACATCTACCCCGCGAGGGAAGAGCCCATCCCCGGAGTCAGTTCACAGTTGATATTCGACAGTGTGACAGCACCGGAGAAGGTCCTCCTCAGCAAGGACAGGCTGATGGAATACCTCGCCGCAGAGGATATAGATGTGCTGGCGACATTCGGAGCCGGTGACATAGACCGTTTCGTCGCACCTATATGTGACATGCTCAAGACGAGGACGAAATGAGAATGACACTCCATAAGGGTCTGACTATAGGGGCGTTGCTCGCTGGGATAGCAGTGCTCCTCGGGGTCATGATTGCCGACGGGAAGCAGAAGAGGACACAGGTCTGCTCCTCGCTCAAAGTGGAGTTTGCCGACAGTCTGAAATTTGTCTCGACAGAAGACGTGCGTCAGTGCCTGGACAAGATGTACGGCAGTTACATAGGACAGAGGATAGACAGCGTAAATCTCGACAAGATGGAGACCCTGCTCGATGCGCGGAGTGCCGTGCTCAAGAGCGAAGCCTACATCACCCGCGACGGCACGCTGCATGTGCTCATCTCACAGCGCAAGCCGGTAATCCGTTTCCAGAAAGACGATGACGGATTCTATGCCGATGACAGAGGGTTCATATTCCCCCTGCACCAGGGTTACAGCAGCGATGTACCGGTCATAGACGGACACATTCCCCTATGGCACGACAGCGGATACAGGGGCCTGCCCCAGGGACGCAAGGAGGCGGAATGGATGAAGGACATCTTAGAAATGACGAAAATCATATCCCAGGACAAGGTATGGCGCAACAGCATTGTCCAGATCAGCGTCCGCCAGGACGGAGATATTGTTCTCATTCCCAGAGAGGGGGATGAAAGATTCATTTTCGGAAATCCGACGGATGTCCGCAAAAAACTTGGCCGTATGGCCAAATATTATGAGTATATTCGCCCTGTTGTAGGCGAAGACTTTTACAAGACTGTCAATGTCAAATATGACGGACAGGTGATATGCAGGAGAGACAGGAGGTAACATCATGGAAGACAGACACATAGTATCAATTGACATAGGCTCGTCCAAGATTGCGCTGATGGTGGCGCACATCGATGGCAACGACATTCAGGTAGTATATCACAAGAGCCTGGCCTCCAAAGGAGTGAATTGCGGAGGCGTGATAAACTCCACCAGGGCAAAAGAAGTAATCACCAAACTCATCAAGGAGGCGGAACAGTCCATAGGCGCCAGGATAACGCAGGTCATTGTCGGCACGCCGCGTTACAGGATTGTAGAGTGCGATGCGTCCGCCCAGATCAACAGGACAAACCCTTCGACAGGCATCTCGGAAGAGGAGTTCCGCAGCCTCAAGGATATTGCGACGACCGACTGCCCTGTGGGCGATTCCGACAAAGAGAGCGTCTACGGATGCGTGCACCAGTCATTCAGCACGGACGAGGATATCCAGATGTACGACGAGGATGAGATTGTGGGCATGATGAGCGAGACATTCTGCGGCAATTACAAAATGTACATCGGCAAGAAAACGCTCCTCGAGAATATAGACCGCATATTCAGCGACCTGAATATACTTGCCATACGACAGTTCTCCCCCAGCGTGCTCGGGGATGTGATACTCAGCCGCGATGAGAAAGAAAGCGGAGTTGCGCTCATTGACATGGGTGCAAATGTCACATCCGTATCCATATATACCGGCGGCGTCCTCAGACACCATGCCTCCATACCGTTCGGCGGTCACAGCATCACCAACGACATACACATCGAAAGCGGATTCTCCGAGAAACTCTCCGAGAATATCAAACTCGCCTATGGTTGCTGCACTCCCGAGCGTCTGGCGCATCTCAGCGACAAGATCATACGCGTCACTTACCCCGAGAGCGGCAACTACCGCGACATCAAGGTAGAGTCTCTCGCCCAGATTATCAAGGCACGCGAAAAGGAAATCATCGACGCAATGCTCTGGGAGATAGAGAGCAGCGGTCTCGCTGACGAACTCCGCAGCGGAATCGTGCTCACGGGCGGAGCTGCCGAGATGAGCAATATCAGTATCCTCACTACGGCATTGTCAGGCTATAGTGTACGCATAGGCTATCCTCGCAGCAATTATAACTACAGCGGATACCCTTCGGCAAACAGCGCAGAAGCAGCCACTTGCGTAGGACTCATAATGTCCGTCAAATCCAAGAAAAACATCAACTGCACCGGGGATGTAATCCACGAAGGCGGCGACCCTGAGACAGGCACTATATTCGGACCTGAAAA
>CAZKRZ010000037.1:8099-10838 GCA_964555325.1 uncultured Muribaculaceae bacterium | reverse complement strand
AAGAAACTCCCCGTCGGCGTACAACTGTACAGCGTGCGCACCGACCTCGAAAAGGACTTCTACGGCACGCTCAAGCAGATCAAGGAAATGGGCTACCAGGGAGTGGAGTTCTACGGCGAATATTACGGCCATCCCGTCGTGGAGGTCAAGAAGATGTGCACCGAACTCGGTCTCATCCCGTTCTCCAACCATGTGCCGTTCCAGCAGATGATTGACGATGTGGACAAGGTCATTGCCGAGAACACGGTCCTCGGAGTCCAGTATATCGTATTCCCCTATATGGACGAGGCCAGCCGCCCGGGTGTAAACCCCGCGCAATTCAAGGAGACAGTCGCCAAACTCGGCGAAATCGGCGCTAAGGTCAAGGAAGCCGGATTCCAGCTGCTGTACCACAACCACGACTTTGAATTCGTGACAATGGCTGACGGCAAGGTCGGATACGATGAGATATTCGCATCCAATGACAGGAGCAATCTGCAGAACGAGCTCGATGTATGCTGGTCCGACTATGCAGGATACAATCCCGTCGATGTCCTCCACAAATATGCAGGCAATACACCCGTCGTGCATGTCAAGGACTACAAGCTCGAGGGCAAACTCAGCGCCGCACCCTATGCCCTCATCGGCATCAACACAGACAACAGCATGAAAGACGAGGGCGGCTCGTTTGAATATCGTCCCCTCGGATGCGGTCAGGTAGACATCCCTGCCGTCATCAAAGCAGCTATCGCAGGCGGATCACAGTGGCTCTGCGTCGAGCAGGATGAGCCGAGCATGGGACTTGACCGTCTCGGCGGCATCAAAAAGAGCGCAGACTGGCTGCGCTCTCAGAATCTGCTGTAAAGCAGTTATTTGAACATATCCTACTTCTGTCCCCGAGACGTCCAGTAGTTCTCGATCTCTTCGAGACTCTTGCCGGTAGTCTCGGGGATTATTTTCCACATGATGAGCATATAGGGCACGCACATCACTGCGAAGAGGAAGAATGTGCCGGCCTGGCTCCAGCCGAGGAGCACGGGAGTGAGCTGACCGATGAGATAGGTACCGACCCACAGCGCAAAACCGGCTACGGACATTGCACGGCCACGGACGCTGTTGGGATACATCTCCGACAGCAGTACAAACACCACCGCAGATATCGATATGGCTGTGCAGAAGACATAGAGCAGGAAGAATGTGAGCATAAACCCGTTGCCGAGTCCGAAGCTCTCTCCCGCAGAGAAATACACTCCTATGCACAGCAGGCAGATAATCATGCCGGACACGCCCCAGTATATCAGACGCTTGCGTCCTACGCGGTCTATGATGAACACTGCGATAATCGTTGTCAGCATATTCACGACGCCGACCAGGACTGTCGAGAACATAGGATTCTCAAATCCTGCCTGCGAGAATATCTTGGGACCGTAATAAAGCACCGCATTGACACCCATGAACTGGCCGAGTATGGCTATCGCGCTGCCGGCAATCACGGCTACCAGGATACCGGGCTTGAGCAAATCCGCCCATTTACCCTTACTGCCGCCCATGGATGCCTGTGTGACTGCGAGTTCCTCCTCAACGAGCCTGCTGTCGGGATAGATACGGCCGAATATTGCACGCGCTCCCTGCAGTCTGCCACGGGTGACCAGCCATTTGGGACTCTCCGGGATAAAGAATATAATCAGGAAGAACAGCAGGGCTGGTATGGTCTCGCTGCCGAGCATTCCCCTCCACATCTCGGAATTGAACATCCTCGTCCAGAGATCGCCGCCCAGTGCTGCGTCCGCACCCTCGGCAATAACCCAGTTGACAAGGTAAGCCAGCAGGAATCCGACCGTCACAGCGAGCTGATACAGAGACACCAGCGTACCGCGTATCTTGGACGGAGCCACCTCTGATATATAGATAGGAGAAACGATAGAAACAATGCCTATACCGATACCGCCGACAATCCTGTAGACCACAAGTCCGTCAAAGCCGCTGCATATAGCACAGCCTATGGCGGAAATGCTGAACAGGGCGGCAGACAGCAACATGGTCCTCTTCCTGCCTATACCGTCGCTGAGAGTACCTGCAATCGCCACTCCGAAAATGGAGCCTATCAGCGCACAGCCCACATACCAGCCCTCACGGAAATCATTGAGGTGGAATTGTCCGCGTACGCATTCGGTAGTGCCGGATATGACGGCAGTGTCGTAGCCGAACAAAATGCCGCCGAGAGCGGCGACAAATGCCAGGAAAATCACATAGGGCAGATTAGCCCCCGAGTCTTTTGCTAATGACATGGCAGATTACATATTGAAGTATTCCTTGTAACGGTCATAGAGGTGACCTGCCTGCAGGTATGCCGACTGAGGCGACATGAAGTGCGAGAACTCGAAGGTGATAGCCTTGTCATAACCGCAACGTGCGGCGGCCTCCAGTTTCATGCGCAACTTGTCGAACTTGATAGGCAGGAAGTTGATGGGCATGTCGCGGTCGAATGTCTCGGCATTGGTCCAACACTGCATCCCGTATTTGTCGGCAAGTTTCTTATTGACAGAGAAGAATGCATCCAACTCGTCGTAATCGATATGTCCGTCCTGGAATGCGACCGCATCCACCACATCATGTATACCCTCGAATATCTCGTTCCACTCGCGCTCGTGCTCCTGTACGGAGACAGCGTCCTCGCGGGTCTTGAGGTTGGTGCCCATGACAGCCTTTTTGCCGTCGATCCAGGGGGATATGAATGTCGGAAGGCCACCGGAAACATCC
>CAZKRZ010000037.1:0-8089 GCA_964555325.1 uncultured Muribaculaceae bacterium | reverse complement strand
ATGGCATGGAAGGCACCGATAGCGCCCTTGGTCTTGCGGCTGATCTCCGTGCTGATGTACCAGCCTCCGAAACTGTTGTACTTGCGGCCGTACATATTCCAGACCTCATCGATGACAAACTTGTTGTCCTCTATCTCGTGAGAAAGGTCGCCGGTATCCCAATACTTGCCGGAATCATAGAGTCCGAACCAGAACTTCATGCCGTATTTCTGCGCCAGACGCAGGTACATATCCACCAGATCCACGGAAGGCATATAGCAGCCTTTCTTCAGCAGATAAGGCGAGGGATAGGTGATGAACTTGCGGTATCCTGAGCGTATCATGATGACAGTGTCGATACCTATGGACTTCATGTACTTGAAGTCACGGTCCCACTCTTTCTCTCCCCAGTTCTGATGAGGGATGTCGTGGGATATTTCATCGAGGAACGTACCTGTAATCTTGAGGCCCTGTGCCTTGGGCACGATAAGACGTGAGCCGGAACCGGTTGCCGAAGCCGGGGAAGCAACCGTGTTGGCACTTGCCAGGGCAGGTGACACTGCAGCCGCAGAAGCCGCAACCGCCATTTTTTTGAGGAAATCTCTTCTATCAGTCATTTCAGTTTCATATTAGTCCGCATCGGCAGCCAGGGAAGCATGCCGATGCGGACGGTATTATGTGATTATTGTAAGTATTGTCATTTCTGCATTGCGGCACACTCCTCCGCAATCTGCCATATCTGATACAGTCCTCTCGGGACATGGAAGCAGCCCTTCCATTTGCCGCCCTTGAGAGGCAAGAGCACTTCGCCGCGGCGGTTGAGATAGCCGTACCATTCGGGATATTCCTTGTCCTTGAAGTTGTCCCAGAGGTATTTGTCGAGTTTCTCGAACCATTCGAGGCAACGCTCGTCACCTGTGAGACGGTAGCCCTTAAGCATGGCGATGGCGGACTCGATATGCACCCACCACAGTTTCTGGTCCCATTCGAGTTTCTGCTGGGGAACGCCCTTGGCATCCATAAAATAGAATATGCCGCCGTACTCCTTGTCCCAGCCGCGCTCTATCACCTTGAGGGAGATGTCCACGCACTGGCGGATCAGAGCATCGTCATTGCGGCGTATGCCGAGATTCATCATAAACCAGAGCGCCTCGAGGTCATGTCCGGGGTTGATTTCACGGCCTTCGTAGCAGTCGATGGGCTTGCCGTCCACAGAGGAGACATTCTCGAGCATACAGCCGAGTTCCGGCTGGTAAAACACTTCGAGCACCTCGTGCAGGCAATCCTCTACTGTCTTGTCCAGTATGCTCTTGTCCTCAAGTATATCCTCGACCTCCAGCGCCATATTGCATATAATCATAGGCAGGGCGAAATCCTTCATGGGGCGTGTGCCGGGATAAGCCTTGCACCACTGTCCCTTGGGATTGGAACGCCTCTCGAGAATGCGGGCGAACACCTTGCGGGCTATGTCTGCGTATTCTTCGCTGCCGGTGGCCTTTGCGAGCTGCGCGAATGCCATGCAGGCAAAGGTATTGGAGAAGATATTGTACGGCTGGATCAGCGGCTTACCCTCGCGTGTGAGCGAGAAATAGAAGTCGTAGTTGCCGTCGTGTCCGTATTTCTTCAGGAATTCCGCTCCCTGCACGGCGCAGTCGAGCCATTCCTGATTCTTTTCCACGTTGTTGTACAGCATGGCGAACATCCAGACCTCCCTACCCTGGAGCCAGATGAACTTGTCTGTATCATAGACGCTTCCGTCACGATTCAGACAACTGAAGTAGCCGCCACATTCCTTGTCCTGGGAATGCTCCAGCCAGAAAGGAAGGCAGTTTTCTTTGAGCTCCTTCTCATACCTGGCAGCGAGTTGCTTAAAATCGATCATATTTGTATGTTTATTCAGATAAATTATCCACTATAAATTGGAATGATTTCCAAAATTAAAAAATAATAGTGAGAAAATACGCGGTTTTTGCATATTTTTGGCAAAAAATCAAAATCATTACAGACATGCATTTCAACAGAGGAATTTTCTTTGCTTTTACAGCAGCATTTCTGACCCTGTCCGGGGCATTTTCCCTGGACGCCAGACAGGCAAAGGCCAAGACCGTAACAGAGGCTTCGGACGCAAAAATCGTCTATATCGGCAGGACTCTCAAGCAGGGAGGAGATGTGTCCTTTGACTGGTCCGGCACCACCTGCAAGGTCAGGTTCAAAGGAGCGTCTATAGCGCTAAAGTGCTCTGATACAGGAGCAAACTGGTACAACGTATGGATAGACAAAGACTCCGGCAACACCCCCGACCTGACTATAAGGACCTCCGGTAATGACACCACCATCCTCCTCGCCGGCAAGTTAGGCAAGGGCGAGCACGAAGTGACTCTGATGAAGCGCACCGAGGGCGAACAGGGACTCACGACTTTCCATGCTTTCGAGACCGACGGAGAACTGATGCCGGCATCGCCCGCCAAGGACAGGCACATCGAGTTTATCGGCGACTCCTATACCTGTGGCTTCGGCACGGAGAGCAAGTCGGGCAGCGACCCGTTCTTGCCCGAGACAGAAAACTGCAACCTGACCTATGCAGCCATAGTATCCAGGTATTTCAATGCTGATTTCAACCTCGTAAGTCATTCTGGCAGAGGCGTGATACGCAATTACGATGACTTCGGCAAAGGCGTGCCCGGCACCACCGTCACCGACAAATACGGCAGGATGTTCGACGAGAGGGAGACACCTCTGGCAGGCCCCGCCACAGTCATTCCCGAACTCGTGGTCATCTACCTCGGTACCAATGACTTCTCCACCGGCATGCAGCCCCACCTGAACGCATTCTGCGACGCCTACCTCAACCTCATCGGCCAGGTACGCTCGCGTTATGGAGCAGATGTCCACATCCTCTGTATGGCATCCAAGTTCACTCCCGGCATAGGCGATTATGTCAAGGAAGTATGCAGGCGCAGCGGAGACCCTAAAATTCACTCTCTCGTGCTGCAGCAGGACATACACAACGAGACCTCCGACCTCGGAGCTTGCGGACATCCCAACTACATGGGACAAAAGAAAATAGCGTCTGCCGTCATCCCCTATGTTGCCACAATCACGGGCTGGCAGATGTCCGGAGACGCCATCAGATAATCAGAAACCATCAGGAGTTGTCAGAAAACAACTCCTTGTCTGTCAGAGTATTCGGGAGCCGTTCACAGTGTGACGACTTCCGAATATTTTCTTCCAAAGCGGTCTGTAACACGTACCTCTGCAGTCTTGGCTCCTGCAGAGATTTTAGCACGCAGCAGATTGCCGGTAGGCACGGCGCAGACCCATGTACGCTTGAGGGACGCAGGGTCTTTGTAGAGTTCCATAGCCAGAGGGTCAGTGCCCTCAAAACGCTCCATATCACAGACTTTGACACCGTCCTCGAAATACTCCACGCGCCACATGGGGTCGTAGTCAAAGACATTGGCAATCACCTCGCCGGGGTACACGGGGTCATTCGCATAGACCTTCATCTGGCAATCCTCAGGCACGCCGCATCCTACAAAACGCCAGCTCACGTCAGTGCCGTCAAAAGTATAGAGTTTGAAGCCCGCGGGAGAGCCGTCTATACATACGGGGCCGCACCACCAGGCACCGCCGAGGGAGGTGATATTGTGCTCCATCAGTTTAGGGCTAATAATCTCATTGTCACCAGTATGCATGTGCCCGGAGAGTATCAGGGCATCATACGGCTCGAGAATATCATAGAGTGCCTTTTTGTTGCAGAGGAGGTCCGCAATCTTGGAGTAGTCAAAATTGTAGCCTGTCCTGTCCCATTCGCGCAGCGTGGTGGGGATATGGAGAGAGACGACCACTTTGGTGTCTTTACCGATGCAGGCAAGGTCCTTTTCCAGCCAGCTGATCTGGTCCTCCGGCAGATAGCCGATATAATACCAGTCCTTGCCAACGAAGAAGTTGTCATTCAATACGATATGGTGTACCTTACCCACATTGTACGAATAGTATGAAGGGCCGAACATACGTTCGTAATCAGAGGTGGATGTCTCGAAAGAACGGCCGTAGTTGGTCATGTCGTGATTGCCGATGACATTGCGGAATTCCAGTCCTGTAGCCGACATTATCTCATTGTATTCGGGATAGAGGGCGTGATTCCAGCCGACTATGTCTCCGAGGCAGATACCGAACACATGGCCGCCGGAGAGCCCCTGTACGGTGGATGTGATAGTCTTTACATGTTCCCGGAGTCCGGGGAATTCGTCGGCGTCGCTGATCTGCGGGTCGGCTATCACCACGACGCTGTGGCGGGTGTCATCCACAGGGTTGCGGAGGATTGTGAAATCATAGTTGCGTTTGCCGTCTTCAACCCTCTGCCAGAAGCAGTTATCCCCGCCCATAGTAGAGGAGACATGCCCGGAGGGAGTGGACACGAACACGAAACGGCTGTCCGGAGCGACATCCAGGGAATAACACCCCTTTGCGTCTGTCTGTGAGACAGATACACCATCAGAGACCACAACACCGCTGACGCCCTTGCCGTCACATGTGACTCTTCCCTTTACGACCATGGCGTCCAGTTCCGCTGACGCGAAAAGGGCTGACGCCGCCATGGCAATGCTGATGATACAATCAAATGCTTTCATATTGTCCTGAATCTTAAAATCCGTTTTAAAAACAACAAAACGCATTCACACGCGCACGAGTGCACATGCAAGGCGGATTTTTCAACAAATTATTTATAAAGGTGCGGATTTTTCAACAAAAAAGCAAAAATACTCGTTACAAGTTCTTATTTTTGTAAGGACAGCCGACCAGTGCACGCTGTACACACAAAAATGACAGAGAAGACAACCCGCATCGCAGCGATTGACATACTCCGCTGCATCGCCATCATTGGGATGGTGCTGAGTTCCAACATCGGTTTTTCGTCCGGTCTGCCCGGATGGATGTTCCATGCACAGACCCCTCCGCCCACATACGCATTCAATCCCGAGAATGTAGGACTGACATGGGTGGATCTGGTATTCCCGTTCTTCCTTTTCTCAATGGGCGCTGCCCTGCCGTTCTCGATGCGCAAGAAGATGTCGCGAGGGGCATCCGTTCCTGCCGTGTGCTCGGGCATAGTCAAGAGATGGATCACCCTGACATTGTTCGCCGTCGTACTCGGTAACGCCTACCGCATCGGAACAGGGACACAGCCGGAGTGGGCAAAGCAACTGTTCAAAATCGCAGTATGGGTGGCCATGTGCCTGACTCTGATGAGAGTGCCGGGCATGGGCAAAAAACTGCACGCCTGGCTCAACGCCATAGGGATTGTCCTGCTCGTATTATTTGCATTCGCATTAAAGAATGTATTCGGGGTGGGGCTCAATACCGGCAGCGATGTCATAATCATGATACTCGCGGAGGCGTCGCTCTTCGGCGGTCTCATCTGGCTGCTGACCAGGAACAGTCTAAAAATGCGCTGGGTGGCAATCGCCCTCATAGCCGGAGTCAAAGCCGCATTCGCATACATTCCGCAAGCAGCAGAGGCTGCACCTGCAGTATGGGGAGGCATAGGCTGGTTCTTCCAATGGTCATACCTGCAGTACCTCATCCCCGTGCTCATCGGCTCTGTCATAGGAGACATGCTGCTGCGCGGCAGGGAGAATGCCGACAAGGGCAATAGCGCTTGGGCGGCGGCATCCGTTGTCTGCTGTGCCACAATCTTGATTCAGTTATGGGGACTGTACAGCCGTCACATTGTGGCAGACCTGGTCCTCACCGCAGCCATGGCCTGCGTTTTTGCAGCCATGACATGGAAGCACAGGCAGGCGACATGGGTCAAAATAGGATTTGTCGGCATGGCTCTGACATTGGCAGGCATAGTGTTCGACCCCATAGACGGCGGCATTGCCAAAGACTACTGCAACCTCTCGTACCTGCTGACGACTTCCGGACTGGGAGCAGTCCTCGTGGCTGCACTTCTCGCCATGGAGCAGAACAGTAGCGTACGAAGCGGATTCCTGTCTGCCGTAGGACAGAATCCTATGATAGCCTACACCATCACCGGATTTGTAATCGGCCCCATACTCGTATTGACCGGCATTCTGCCACAGTTGTGGCAACTCGCAGAGGGCTCGGTATTCTGGGGGCTCACGGAGGGAATAATCATCACCGTGCTGATGATGTTCTGCACAGCCCTGTGCACCCGCATCAAGCTCTTCTGGCGCAGTTAAGGCGGGCATTCTGCGTCTCCTTGACGAGTTGATATTCCGGAGCGGAAAAGAGTTCCATACATTACGGATCACGGCGGATTTTTCCGTATCGCTCTTAAAACAGACAACGCTGTCGGGATAGCCCGGCAGCGTTGCACTTTTATCTTGAATCTGCGTACAGATTGATGGTCTACTTGACGATATTGCCGCTCAGATCCACCCGGAACGAGTGGAAAGGATCGAGCACATGGTCCAACAGCATTGCGAATTCGACACGCGAAATGAGGCGCGAAGGGTCTGAAGCATCCAGCCCGGCCTCACTCAGCACGGACGGAGTCATGACTGTTCCCTTGATTGCGGACAATATCTCCACAGCACCGGCGAGGGTGACAGGAGCAGTGTCATTACCCAGATTCACCCCGGGATAATAGTCCTCAAGGAATATCTCGCTTCGCAGAAGCGGATCCGAAACACGGAACCATGTCTCATTGGACCAGGCACGCGGCTGCCCCATTCCACGAAGGATACCTGTAGCGCCTATCCTCATGCAAGCCGCAAAACGCGGGTCGCAGGGACGCAGGTCCTTGTAAGGCATGATATAGACATCCGCATCTATCAGAATGTCCTGCACCGCACGCACATCAACTCCGGCAGGCCCTATGCCCTTGGCAACAGATAGTGCCGCAATGACACCTGCCACCTGACCGAACTGCACGGTCATAGGCTGCAGACGCGTTGCTCCGTTGATAAGATTGGTCACAGACACTGATTTCTCGGCGACAATGAGGTCATCCACTCCCTTGGGCAGCAATACACCCATGGGCACATTGTATGACGGTATAGGATAGAAATCCAGTTTCGGCAGAGTACGCCAAGCCTCATAACGGAAGTGATGATGATCCACCGGATAGTCTCCCGAAGCGATACCGGTACGGTACAGCGGAGTTTGGGCCTCAAAAGGCCGAGCCGCGTCATCCAAAGTAAAGCGTACGAGACCATGTGTCCTGCGGGATTCCCTGTGATAAGGGATGAACGGCATAAGGTCGGATGTCGGGTACTCGTCATCGGCAAGACCGAGATTGCGGTATCCCAGTTCCGTCTGTATGAAATACAGGAATCCGAGAGAGACCCTCTTGGCACTATCCAGCGCCTCGGCACGCCTCTCGGGGCTTGCATCCACGATATTCACATACACATCATTGCCGTCTCCCGGCCAGTTGATCATATACTTCTGCGCCCCTCCGGCGTGCCTCGGGAGGCGTCCGTAAGAGAGCATCATCTCGGGAGTGCTGACCGTCTGCTTGGTGTCCGCCTTGCGCAGTCCGCCATTACCATTAGGCTCGACTTCCTGGTTATGAGGATTAACACAGCAGTTGCGGTAGATTTCGGGACGGTAATCCGCAGGCTTCGCTATAGTCATGTCGGCATTCGGACCGTAGTCCTTGAGCGTCATGCAATAGGTCAGATCCTGGACTATGTCGTTGCCGGCCTCCGGGGCTATCGACTCATGAGTGTCATGGCGCGAATCCATGCCTATGTCATAGCCTACCCCGCATGCTTTGGCGACATCTCCGAGTTCGGTGCCGTCAATCAGCACCTTGGCCTTTATGTCATATCGCCCGTCAGCATTCTCAAGGGTAACGCGCCAGCCGTCGCGCAATTTCTCGGCAGAGACAAAGCGCTCACCGAAACGCACATCCAGAGCAGACTCACGCGCTGCAATATTGGCAAGCACTTCGGCGCCTACGGAGGGCTCGAAGAGCACATTGCTCACCCAGCCGGTCTGCAGCCCGCCCAAAGAGCCATAACGCCACGCAAGGGAATCTATGAACTCTCCGAATATACCGCTGCGCATATGGAAGTTGCCGTCCACTGCACTGACACCTGCGCCTGTCAGCATTCCGCCGAGCCACACACTCTCT
>CAZKRZ010000036.1:4806-10887 GCA_964555325.1 uncultured Muribaculaceae bacterium | reverse complement strand
AAAGCAGCCCTGTCACCCTCAAATCTGACACCGCGAGGCCCCTCGAGAATGCCGGAGGCCACCACCCTCTCGTCTTTCTGGGCGGAGAGGCAACGGGCAAACACAGACTCGGCAATCAATGTCAGAGGCACGCCCTCATCGAGAGCGGAAACTGCCGTCCACTTACCTGTACCTTTCTGACCGGCGGTATCCAGGATGCTGTCCAGAACATATTCACCGTTCTCATCCTTTTTGGCGAGAATATCACGGGTAATCTCTATCAGATAGCTGTCCAGATCGCCCTTGTTCCACTCTGCAAACACCTCGTGCATCTCCTCATTGCTCATGCCGAGATAGTCCTTCATGATCTGATAGCACTCGCAAATAAGCTGAATATCACCATATTCGATACCGTTGTGCACCATCTTGACGAAATGTCCGGCACCGCCCTGGCCTACCCAGTCGCAGCAGGGACTGCCGTCCTCGACCTTTGCACATACGCTCTGGAAAATAGGCTTGACATGCTCCCACGCAGCAGGAGAGCCTCCGGGCATCATGCTCGGTCCTTTGAGCGCACCCTCCTCGCCTCCGGATACTCCGGTGCCCACATACAGCAGGCCTTGGCTCTCCACATATTCCGTACGGCGTGCCGTATCGGGGAAATGGGTATTGCCACCGTCGATGATGATGTCACCGGGAGAGAGCAGCGGTATGAGCTTCTCGATAAAATCATCGACCGCCTGTCCTGCCTTGACCATGAGGAACACCTTGCGGGGCGACTTGAGGGACGACACCAGATCCTCAAGAGAATGCGCACCGTAGATATTCTTGCCGGCACCGCGACCGTTGATGAATTTGTCCACCTTCTCGACTGTGCGGTTGAACACGCTCACATGGAAGCCCTTGCTCTCCATATTGAGCACCAGGTTCTCCCCCATCACGGCGAGACCGATAAGACCTATGTCTGAAACTGCTTTCATAATACTATTTATTGATTCTTTGATTTATAAACAAATGCAAGTAGCGTCACTGTACGACGACAAAGCCCATATCCGACAGACGCTGTGCGACATCCTCTGACGCACCCGACAGATGCAACTCGAATGCCGAGAACTCCCGCCGTATCTGATAGTCGCCCCGCAGACGCTCAAACGCCCCGAGATCCGCACGCAGGCGTTCGCTGTCTTCCTGGATGTCGTATGTGTACAGTATCGCTTCGGACAGCACCTCCTCCGCGCTCTTGCCTGTCGCATCTATTGCAAACGACAGTGACTGCGCAGGCTGTGGCAGGGAACTGACTGTCCAGTCTCCGAGCGGCAGTCCCAGCACCTCCGCGACGGTACGCACGGCCGCTGTAGTACCATTGGCCTTGCCGTCGGCGGAATATCCCGCTATGTGTGGAGTGCTGACATCGAGCAGACGCACCAATTCCGGATCGATTCCGGGCTCGCCTTCCCAGACATCAAGGGCAGCCCCGAGCAGACGATGCTCCTCCAAGGCATGCTTCAACGCCTGATTGTCCACGACCGAGCCACGCGAAGAATTGACAAGTATCTGTCTCTCATTCATTGAGGCAATCCTCTCTTCGTCGAAAAGATGCCATGTTGCGTCCTCCCCTTCTTTCTCCAGAGGCACATGGAGGGTGATGATGTCACTGCGCCTGACCACCTCATCGAGGCTGACAAACGCGGACTCCCCCTCTTTGCGTGCACGCGGAGGGTCATTGAGCAGGACATTCATTCCGAGCAGGCGTGCGACCTCGGCGACCTTGGAGCCGACATTGCCGACGCCCACCACTCCGAGAGTCTTGCCCTCAAGGCTGAATCCGTGCATCCGCGCCAGAGTGACGAGCATCGAAGCCATATACTGCTTGACCGACCAGGAATTGCAGCCGGGAGCGTTACGCCACACTATGCCATGGCTCTCGCACCATTCGGTATCTATATGGTCAAAGCCGATTGTCGCCGTCGCTATTACCTTGACGGCCGAGCCCTCCAGCAGACGGCTGTCGCATATTGTCCTCGTACGGGTTATGAGCGCATCTGCATCCTTGACCACTTCGGCATCCGTTGCCTTGCCGGGCAAATACAGGACCTCCGCATAAGGCTCCAGCGCACCCCTCAGAAAGGGAATCTTGTCATCGCAAACTATCTTCATGACTGTCAATCCTTGAACCTGTCCCTATGCGCCCAGAGTCCGAGCGCGGGATTGGATATATAATAGACTTCCTCCCCATCGGGCATTACATTCCACCCGTCATGCAGAATGTCGGGAGAATAGCGCTCCGCCATCTCCGCAAAACTGCAATAATTGTAGCCTACGCCCTCTATCTCCTCCCGGGACATATCCTCTCCGGGGCAATATGTAATGGAGAAACGCCCCTCCGAAGAGCCGTGTATGAGGTGTGCCGACGCTCCCAGATTGGCCTGCAGATCGGCATTCTCATTCGTGCAGCGGAGAGTATGCGGCGTCCCCTTGTAACCGTATTTGCGTATGAGCGTATCGATTGTCGGGTCTTCACCGAATTCACGCAGGGCAGGGGCAAGCACTATCAAATCCGCACCGTCGGCAAGTGCCATACGGGTGCGGTAAACGCTCTTGTTGCCGAGCCATGTGCTCTTGAACTCCTCCGGATCGAGGTAGACCACGCATTTGCGTATAGGATGGTCCACCATTATGAAATTGACCTCCAGCGAGAGTTCTGCCGCCAGACGAAAGCATTCGAAATCGTCTCCGACAAACAGTCCGCGTGTCACCATACCGCCGGCAGCCTCGTCATAAGCCCTCACCGTAAGTACATAGACTATAGGTATTTCCTGCGCGAAATGTGTCTTGGCGTACTCAAACACGTCGCGCACCGGGGACTTGGCACGCCCCATGATACGCTCCAGACCATAAGAAGCCCCGATGAAATGGCTCTTGTTGATAAAGTCCGAGCCACCGACGCCCACAAATATATTCTTGGTATAGTTCGCCATGCCTATGACCTCGTGAGGCACGACCTGGCCTATGGAGAGAATCAGGTCAAACGAGGGATCGAGCAGGAGTTTGTTTACCTGCGCCTCCATGTCATAGTCCAGACTGCCCTCGGAGACCTCCTTGACATACTCACCGGGCACTACGCCGATGGTGCGCACATCATTGCGCCAGTCATGGACGCGGAACTTGCTCTCCGGCACATGCCCGAACATAGCCCTTATCTGCTCCGATGTCATAGGCGAATGCGTACCCAATGCCGGCATCACATCCGTCAGTGTACCACCATAATAGTCGTCCACCATCTCCGTTATCGGACCGGCATAGCTGTTGAGCCGTGTAATGTCGGGCGGTATCGCCATCACGCGCTTCTTAGGCCCGAGAGAGTCGAACACCCCGTTCAAGGCAGCCCTGACCTCTTCGGCCGTGATATTGTCCGTCTTGGAACCTCTGCTGAAATATAGCATACCCTCTATTATCTTTTGACTCGGGCATTGCCCTCCCATACGCTCCAGACCTGCTCCTCATCGGCCGGCTGGGCATAATCCGTCAGGAATGTGGTGGCAAGTGCACCGCAGGCCCATCCGAAATGGGCGCAATCCTCTCCGCTCCAACCGCGGAGAATGCCATACAGCAAACCGCCGACAAATCCGTCTCCACCGCCGATGCGGTCGAGCACATGGATTTCGCGCGGCATGATGACATGCCACTCGTCACCTTCGCGCAGGATTGCGCCCCAGTTGTGGCTGTTGGTATTGTTTACCTGACGCAGGGTCGTCGCATAGACCTGGGCGCCAGGATACTGCGCCTTGACACGGTCTATCATTTCCTTGAAACTGTCTATCTTGGAGGCTATATCCTTGCCGCCGGCCTCAGGACCTTCGATGCCGAGGCAGAGCTGGAAGTCCTCCTCGTTGCCGATAAGCACATCCGCATAAGAGGCTATCTCTGAGAATATTGCACGCAGTTCCTGCTCCCTGCCGGCCCAGAAAGAGGCACGGTAGTTGAGATCAAAACTGATGCGTGTGCCGTATTTGCGCGCTGCGCGGGCAAGTTCCAAGCAGAATCGTCCGGTCTCCGGACTCAACGCCCCGATCAAGCCGGACAGATGTACAACCTGCACTCCCTCTTCTCCGAATATACGCTCAAGGTCGAAGTCCTCTACAGACAAGGTACGTCCCACTTCTCCGGCACGGTCGTTCCAGACACGAGGTCCGCGCGAACCGTATCCGCTGTCGGCGATATTGATCTGATGACGGTACCCCCAGGGTCCTCCCTGCTCCACTTCCGGTCCCTCGTAGTCCATTCCGCGCGACTTGAGGTCGGACTTGATGAATGCGGCAAAGGGGCTGCCCTTGACAAATGTCGTCAGTACTTTGACCGGGAGTCCGAGATATGATGAGATGCTCGCGACATTGGTCTCCGCGCTGGTAGCCTGCAGTTTGAAACTATCGCTGCTGTGGACGGGCTGTCCGGCATCCGGAGTGAGACGCAGACCCATGCTGGTAGGCACCAGCAGGGCATATCTGCAATTGGGTTTCAGTTGTATATCCATATAAATCAATGATTACGCATTCTGATATGCCACGGCATGCAATGGTCTGCATATACAGCCGCGGCGAAAACCAAAAAATCGTTCTAATTTACATTTATTCCAGACAAAAGGCAAGTCTTTTTCAGCGGGCACCCTTGTTCAAAGGATGATGCGAGAGAATTGACGCCTGCCAGCTCGTGCTGTCCACATGGGTGTATATTTCGGTGGTGACAATGCTGGCGTGGCCGAGCATTTCCTGCACGGCACGCAGGTCCGCACCATTCTCTATCAGATGGGTCGCGAATGAATGCCGGAAAGTGTGGGGGCTGATTTCCCGAGTGATACCGGCAATCATGGCCTGCTTTTTCACCATATTGAAAACTGAGATGCGGGACATCTGCCGACGGAAACGGCTCAGAAACAGTATGTCTTCAGACGCCGCATCCGCAGGAGCCGGACGGACTGCCATATAGTCCGTTATGCTGTCCGCCGTGGCGTCCGCCATGGGGACGATGCGTTCCTTGCTCCCCTTGCCGAACACTCTCACAAAACGCTCTTCGACAAACACATCGGATATTTTCAGAGAGGCCGTTTCCGACACTCGCAAGCCACAGCCATAAAGGACTTCCAGCATAGCGCGATCCCTCTTGCCTGCCCATGAGGATCTGTCCACAGAGGACAGCAGCGACTCGACCTCTTCTATAGAGAGCACATCCGGCAGGTAACGCCCCGCCTTGGGCGAGTCCACTCTGTCACAAGGGTTATCGGCCCTGTCCCCCTCGAGTATCATCCAGTCGAAAAAGGATTTCAGAGAAGACAGTTTGCGGCTCTGGGTGCGTTTGGAGACCTCATCTCCGCATTCGGACAGATATTCCACTATATCATCACTCTCCACCTCTGCCGCAGACTTACCGCATGCGGACAGGAACGCCTCGACATCAGAACCATACGCCTCCACGGTATTGGGAGACATATTCCGTTCGACCCTGAGGTAGAAGCTGTAATCAGAGAGTATCTTTCCTTTCATGGCAAAGGCGCAAGCGCTGCAAACTATTTCTAATGTCAGACAAAAATAGTAATTTTGCGCCGCGCAAATCTGAAATTTTGCAATAAAACATATCTATTATGAGGAAGAAAATCGTTGCGGGCAACTGGAAAATGAATACCACCGTGCCCGAGGGCGTTGAACTCGCCAAAGCCGTAGTCAGCGAATCCGCAAAGGTTCCTGCAGATGTCAAACTCATTGTCGCAGTACCTGCTACACACCTCGTCCCCGTGGCTGAGGCTGTCAAGGGCAGCAGCGTAGGTCTTTCCGCAGAGAACTGCGCAGATCACGACAAGGGAGCATACACCGGAGAGATTTCCGCTGCTATGATCGCTTCCACCGGAGCACAGTACACCATCCTCGGACACTCCGAGCGCCGTCAGTACTACGGCGAGACCGATGCCAAACTGGTCGAGAAGGTCAAACTCGCATTCCAGAACGGTCTTGATGTCATCCTCTGCGTAGGCGAGAGCCTCGAGGAGAGAGAGTCCGGCAAGCATTTCGACGTCGTCGGCGCACAGACCAAGAATGTACTCTCCAACTTCAC
>CAZKRZ010000036.1:1118-4796 GCA_964555325.1 uncultured Muribaculaceae bacterium | reverse complement strand
CGCTGAGGAGATGGCTCATATCATCGTCGCTTACGAGCCCGTATGGGCTATCGGCACAGGCAAGACCGCTACCGCAGAGCAGGCAGAGGAGATCCACGCATTCATCCGCAAGACCCTCGCAGAACTCTTCAACGAGCAGGTTGCAGATGACACGACCATCCTCTACGGCGGCAGCTGCAAACCCTCCAACGCAAAGGAGATTTTCGCACAGCCCGACATTGATGGCGGCCTCATCGGTGGCGCAGCCCTCAAGGCAGAGGACTTCATCGGCATCGCTCTCTCATTCTAATCTGCACCCGGACAGTTTCTCTGCCATACCCGGTTTGAGAACGTCCTTGAGATCCATCACACTCCGCTCATTGGGCGGGGTGTTTTGTATATATAGGACTACGCCATGAGCCGCATAACGCCCTATATACGGATGCAGGGCAAGACTGTCCTCCGGCAGGCTCCACAGCGGATAAGGGGCGCATTCCCCTACCGTTATCAAGTCGCTGAGGGCGTCGTATTTCTCTATGTCAAAGCGCCATATATCCATCAATTGCTCCGGATATGAATAGCCGTGCAGGCGCTCTCTGTATTCCACCATTTTCGCGGCAAAATATGGCCCTATACCCGGAAGAGTCTCGAATGCGGCTGAGTCTGCGACATTGATGTCCAACAAAGGAATGTCGATAAACGGCTCCAGCCTCTCATAAACGGAATCCGCAACCACATACGAACGGGCAAAATCCGACTTCCGGCGAAAACGGCCGCCTTTATGCCTATATGAATCAATCGATTGCGCCTGTTTAGGGCTAAATCCGAGCCTCTGCAGGTCCTCTACCGATACGGTATTGGGGTCAAATGCGAATGACTCCACCTTGCGCTTCTGACGCTCATGGCGGTTGCCGGACGCATCTGCCGCTCCTCCGGAAGCAGCCATTTCCACCGCCCTGCGGGAATGCTGCGCATTGCGCCTCACTGTATCCTGCGCCTTTGAGCCCCCTCCAGATGACACTCCTCCAGATGACGCATCTGCCACACCAACTGCACTGACTGCACCAGCCGCGACTGGCGGTGCGACGATATACACCGTATCCGGCGCGTCGCGATGCGCCACTACGGCATCCACCGCTGCCTGCCTGACAAACAGCGCTATCTGATAACCTATAATCAGGAAAACGAGCGCAATCGCTCCTACCTTGAATGCCGACGAAAGTCTAATCGGCTGCGGAATCCTGTCCTTCGCCACTTTCTCTCTCCTCCTTGGAAACCTTTTTATCCGCGACCTTGCCGGCCACGACTATTACTATCTCGCCTTTCGGCTCATGTTCCCGATACCACTGCGCGACTTCGGCGAGGGTACCGCGTTTGTGTTCTTCGTGTATTTTGGATATTTCGCGTGCGACAGAGCACATCCTGTCTCCGCCAAAATGCTCCGCCAACTGCTCCAGCGTCTTCACAAGCCTGTATGGAGACTCATAAAACACCATTGTCCGGGGCTCTGACGCCAGATTGTGGAGCATTGTCTGACGCCCCTTTTTCGGTGGCAGGAAGCCCTCAAAGCAAAACCTGTCACAAGGCAGCCCGGATGACACTATGGCCGGGATGCACGCCGTTGCACCCGGGAGTGTCACGACCTCTATCCCCTCTTCTGCGCATGCCCGCGACAGCAGGAATCCCGGATCTGAGATACCAGGAGTGCCGGCGTCACTCACCAAAGCGACATTCATACCGTTGCAGATGCGTTCCTTGACCGCCTCCACGGTGCGGTGCTCGTTGTATTTGTGGTGAGACTGCATCGGCGTATGGATGTCATAACGCTTGAGCAGCACCGAACTCGTCCTCGTGTCTTCCGCCAGGATGAGGTCCACTTCCTTGAGGACACTGACGGCTCTGAATGTCATGTCCTCCAGATTGCCCACCGGAGTGGGGACTATATACAATACTCCAGCCACGGTATCAGGAGAATCTGCGGCGCGCAGCCATCATGAAACGATAGACCGTATCGGAAGACATATCCCATTTAGGGAAATGCGAACGGATATACGCCTCCGCCTCCGCAAGCGAGGACAGGGAATTGAATACGGATATGGTCTTTTGGAACAATGCCGGATCGTCAGCGAACAAAGTCCTGATAAAGAGCATTCTGTCATTCAACGAAATGGCGCTGAGGATATTACGCACGGGAGAGCCAGGACGGTCCGTACGCCATGCAAAGCGCACAGGCTCTTTCGGCTTCTCGACAGCCGGCTCTACTCTCTCTTCGACCGCCACAGCTACTTCTCTGCCAATCGCCCCAACCGCTTCTTCGCCAGCCTCGTCAGCAACTACTACTTCATTCTCAATAATATCCGCATCTACTTCTACCCCTGTGGCAACATCTTCTGCAAACTCTTCGACCTCCGCAGCTACTTCTCCGCCAATCGCCCCAACCGCTTCTTCGCCAGCCTCGTCAGCAACTACTACTTCATTCTCAATAATATCCGCATCTACTTCTGCCCCTGTGGCAACATCTTCTGCAAACTCTTCGACCTCCGCAGCTACTTCTGCCCCTGCGGCATCGTCCGCTATAGTTTCTGTTTCCTCGGTAGCATCCGATACCGCCTCATTTTCCTCTACGACCGCAACATCCTCCGCAAACTCATCCGCCTCTACGACCGCTTCCGCAACAGCCTCTACAGCGTCCGTCTCCTCTTCTCCAATGACATTTACCGTTTCCGCATTCTCCAAAGGCTCCGAATCGGCGAACGCCATCTCCAGATTACCGCCAAGCGAGATTTCCTCCCCTACAAAGAAGTTCTCCCTCTCCCCCGACAACGCCTCTTCCTCGGCAGGAACGCCAACTTTGTCCTCGAATGCTTCCTCTACAACCACCGCTGCGGCTTCAGCGGCCTGCACCGGCAACACAGCCGCCGGCTCCTCCGCCAAAGTATCCGCATCACCGGAGCAAATTTCTGTCATCCGCTCCAAACGGCTGTCTATCACATCTATCTGCTCCTTGATCGCCGAGAGAGCAGCACGAATGTCAGTCAAAATATGTTTGTCAATATCCGTCATAACGAAAAGAATGTCTATCTTTGAACTTTCCAAACAAAGCAAATTTACATAATGTTTTCAGAATATTTCAAAAAATCAGGGCGCATCGAGGTGATTTGCGGCTCAATGTTTTCAGGCAAGACAGAAGAACTGATCCGCAGGCTCAAAAGGGCGCAATTCGCCAACCTCAAGATTGCAGTTTTCAAACCCGGCATTGACACCAGATACTCCGAGGTCGATGTTGTGTCCCACGACCTGCACAGTGTCAACTGCCGCCCAGTGAGCGACGCCAGTATGATACTTGACATTTCTGACGACATTCAGGTTGTCGGTATAGATGAGGCCCAGTTCTTTGGAGACGGTCTCGTAGAAGTCTGTACCACATTGGCAAACAAAGGAGTACGGGTCATCATCGCCGGTCTCGACACGGATTTCCTCGGCAAGCCGTTCGGCCCTATGCCGGCACTGATGGCGATTGCGGAAGACGTGCAGAAAGTCCACGCCATCTGCGTCAAATGCGGAGACCTCGCAAACCATTCACACAGGCTTTCCTGCAACCAGGACCTCGTTGTCCTCGGCGAAAAGGACGTCTACGAGCCGCTCTGCCGCCATTGCTACAACGAAGCACTTGAGCGCGAGGCCGCTAACGCTGCGACC
>CAZKRZ010000036.1:0-1108 GCA_964555325.1 uncultured Muribaculaceae bacterium | reverse complement strand
CTTGTCAAGGAACGAACTGACGACGCGCTGATATTCCTCCGGATGGTCTTTCCAGGCATCGGCATGAGCACTGCCGCGGGCTATCCACAATTCCTTGTAGCCGGAGGTCTTGGCGTCGTAATTATCATATACCATTGATGTAGGAACATAGTCATCCGCATCACCGTGGATAAACAGCATGGGGCGTCCGCAAGAGGCCAGTTGGTCGAGCGATGACGCCTCTTTGAACGACCAGCCGTAGCGCAGCCTGCATATAATGTCCGCGCAATGCAGCACGGGGAAAGGAGGCAGGTGGAACTGCTGCTTCAGATTGTGGGCAAACTGCTCCCAGACCGAACTATAGCCGCAATCTTCGATAAATGCACCGACATAGGACGGCAAAGACTCTCCGCTGACCATCATCGTCGTCGCACCGCCCATCGACACTCCCGTCACGAGCATGAAATCGTCCTGCCATATATTGTGCGCCACATCTATCCATCTGAGCACATCGAGTCTGTCCAGACACGCCATCTGTATGGCACGCCCCTCCGACATTCCGTGATAATGAAGGTCCGGAACAAGAATGTTATAGTTGAGACTGTCTCTGTACATCCGCGAAAGGTTGGCAAACGAGAGGTGGTTGTTGGTGTAGCCGTGTATGATTACAGCCGTTCCTGCCGCTGATTCCGGATGCGCCGCCGGTGCATATACGGCATGCAGTCTGTAACCGCGTTCTCCGGTGATGACCGTATCCTTGAACACTCCACCCTCATGCAGCGGCTCATACCACTGCGAGATGACTCCAGGATACCTCTCGTCTATTGTTTTGCCTGTCATCTCGACATCCTGCCCGTGATACTTTGGCTTCAGGGCATAGTTGCACATAAACCAGCCCGCAACAAAACTCAGCAGCACCAGCACAGCGGCCACTACCGCTACAATCCTGGCAATGACCTTACCATCCATATTCATAATCATATCATTAATTACACTTTCCACAATCTGTAAAAATAGCGAATTCGTCCGACACCGCCAACCGCAGTGCTGTTGCACATTTCACTGAAGAGTCAAGAAGCAAGTGCAACACTTGTGACAAAGTTATAACAAAAGATTGAAGAACTCGTCT
>CAZKRZ010000035.1:2662-10966 GCA_964555325.1 uncultured Muribaculaceae bacterium | reverse complement strand
CGGATGACTGCGGAACTCCCAGGGCTGGGGCTCATGTTTGAGCGAATCGAGGTCCATGGACTCGTCCACCATGCCGTTTATCTTGCAATATCCGCCGAGAGGCAGCCAGCCTATGCCGTATTCCGTCTGCCATTTTGCAGCAGCCGGAAAGAGTCTGACAAACCAGGCGGAACGCGTGGAAAAGAGCTTCACTCCCCCTGCATCAAAAAACAGGAAGAATTTATCCACCCTGATACCGAATATACGGGCAAATGTAAAATGTCCGAACTCATGTAGAATGATGAGCACAGACAAGGCAAGGACCACCTGGAATATTTTGATTAGAACTACCATCATACCAGCGTGGAAGCATATTCACGGACAGCCGCATCCGTGTCGAAAATATCATCGATTGTAGGGTCGGCCACAAAATCCGCCATGGAAAGGCTGCGCTCAACCACATCCGAAATCCCATAGAAGCCGATATGACCGCCGAGATAGGCGGCAACGGCAATCTCATTGGCCGCATTCAAGGCGCAGGGCGCATTACCACCCCTGCGTATGGCCTCATAAGCCAATGACAGACAAGGGAAACGCTCCAGATCGGGGCGCTCGAAAGTCAGTTTGCCTATCTCTGCAAAATCCAGACGGGGGCTCTCCAGAGGCAGCCTGTCCGGGAATGACAGGGCAAATTGTATAGGCTCGCGCATATCCGGCATCGCAAGTTGCGCCAGGACCGCTCCGTCGGCATATTCCACCATCGAATGAATGACCGACTCCGGGTGCACGACGACATTGATGTCGGCAGGGTCCACTCCGAACAGCCATTTGGCTTCAATCACCTCGAAGCCTTTATTCATCATGGTGGCGGAATCGATTGTAATCTTGGCGCCCATGTTCCAATTGGGGTGGCGCAATGCGCTCGCGGCATCGGCATTCGCTATTCTGTCCCTGTCCCAAGTACGGAACGGGCCTCCCGACGCGGTCAGATGCAGTTTTGACACCTCATTATGCCCGGCCCCGAGCAGACATTGGAATATGGCGGAGTGCTCCGAGTCCACAGGGAGTATGCTCGCATGATGTTCGGCAGCCAGTCCCATCACTATCCTGCCGGCAGTGACGAGCGTCTCTTTGTTTGCAAGGGCTATGGTTTTGCCTGCCTCAATGGCGGCAATCACAGACCTGAGACCGCTGAAGCCCACCATGGCGGCGACGACCACATCCACATTGTCCGCAGCGGCGAGTTCGCACACCGATGACATCCCGGTAAACACCTTTATACCATGCGGAGCCAGCGCCTCATTCACTTCGGCATATCTGGCGCCGTTGCAGATCACTACGGCATTGGCATCGAACTCGATTGCCTGGCTTATGAGCATGTCGGCACTGTTATTGGCGGTCAGCAATTCCACCTGGAACAGATCCTTATGCTGCCGTATCACATCCAAGGTCTGACGGCCGATGGATCCCGTAGATCCGAGTATAGCTATCTTTTTCTTCATCAAAAACTTATATACAACGCCGGATTGAGTGCTTCTCCGGCATGCCACAATTCGAAATGCAGGTGGTCTCCCGAATTGGAAAGACTCACATTGCCGCCGAGCAGGGCGATGGGGACACCGGCCCCTACCCTGTCTCCAACACTTTTGAGCAACTTCTGGTTGTGCCTATATATGGATATTATATCCTGTCCGTGCTGGACGGCTATTGTATACATGCCTTCATCGCTCCAATCCGTAAAAATGACCGTTCCGTCAAGGACCGACACCACTACAGAGCCGGCGGGAGCCGTCACATCCACATACGGATGCAGCACAGGATCGTAGGCCCTGGAGACCACGCCCTTGAGCGGAGTAAAGAAATGCAGGCCCTCGATAGGCAGGCTTTTGGGCGTGCCGGAGAGATTGAACTGTTCCTCCTCCGCCACCACGGCACGCAAAAGGGAATCGCGTCCGGCAAGAGCGCTGATTCCGGATGTGTCCGCCGGAGTGGAAGGCTGCGTGCGCATGACACTGTCGATTGCAAGAGGAGACTCCCCGTCCACGACGCGGCGCAGGTTCTCGGCATAGATATTCCAACGGCTCATCAGACTCTCGAGCGAATCGATCTTGATGGCGTTCTGGACAGCCGTAGCCTTGGATGCGGCATTGGGATACCCGGGAATAAGAGTCCTCAACGGAGTAAATGCTATCAGACAATACACCACCGCAATCACGACTACGGCGGCTACGGATACAGTCCACACCAGCACAGGTCTGGAGATCCTGCCGTCCAACAACTTCTCCTCATCCGGCTCACGGATAAAGCTGAACCTGTATAGGAAACGGGGCTTATCTTCTTTTTTTTTGCTCACGGCTTTTCACTAAATTTGCATTCCGAATGGAAAGGTATATCGGTATTGATTACGGCAAAAAACGTACCGGGTTAGCTGTCAGCGACCCGTTACGCATCTTCGCGTCTCCGCTGGAGACGGTAGCCACTGCAAATATAATAGATTATCTCAAAAAGTACGCGCAGTCGGAGACCGTCATAGGCTTTGTCGTAGGCTACCCTATCAACATGAACGGGAAGCCCTCCGAGGTCGCTGCCGACATCGACACTTTCCTGCCGAAACTGAGGAATGCTTTCCCCGGAATCCCGGTAACGCTCGAAGACGAAAGGTTCACTTCCGTCCTCGCGCATAGGGCAATGATTGACGGCGGCATGAAATACAGCGACCGTCGCGACAAGAATTCGGTAGACCGCATATCGGCCGCCATTATTTTACAGAGTTTCCTCGACCGCCTGCCCAAGTGAACGGGGAACGAAAACAAGCAATTATGACACAATCGATTTATCTCTACGGCTCGGAAGTATTGAGGGAAAAGGCCCAGGAAGCCGACCTCAATGACAAGGAAGGACTCGCGCAGCTCATTGCGGACCTCAAGGAAACACTCGCGGCATCGGACGGATGCGGCCTCGCCGCCCCTCAGATAGGCGTAAGCCTGCGCGTCGCAATAGTGGACGGAGACGTGATGTCGGATGTGTACCCTTATCTCAAAGGATTCCGCAGGACATTCATCAACCCCACGATAGTCTCCGAAAGCGACGAGAAATGCGAATACAACGAGGGATGCCTCAGCGTCCCAGGCATCTATGCGGATGTCGTGCGTCCCAAGAGCATGACGGTCGAATACTACAACGAGAATCTGGAGAAAGTCACCGAGACGCTCGACAACTTCGCTTGCCGTATGTGCCAGCATGAGTTCTCACACCTCGACGGCATCCTGTTTACAGACCTCGTCAAGCCCATACGCAAGAAGTTGATAGCCAAGAAGCTCGACAGTATCGCCAAGGGCAAGGTCCACCCCTCCTACAAGTCCAAGATCAAATAGCTCCGGCTATCCAGTCTCCGACTTCGGCAGTGGAACAGGACTTGCCGCCGGCAGCGAGATCCACAGTGACTATCCCCCTGTCTATGGACTCAGATACGGCACGGCGGATTGCGCGTCCCTCCTCCATCAGCCCGAACGCATATTCAAACATCATAGCGGCAGACAGTATCGCCGCCACGGGATTGGCTATATTGAGCCCTGCAGCCTGGGGATAGGACCCATGTATGGGCTCGAACAGAGCCGTACTCTCCCCCACCGAGGCAGAGGCGAGCAGACCCATGGAGCCCGATATGCAACTGGCTTCATCGGTAAGAATGTCTCCGAAAGTATTCTCCGTGACCATTACGTCAAAGAATTTCGGATCCATTATCAGTTTCATGGCCGCGTTGTCCACATACATATAATCTGTAACCACATCCGGATACTGGGGCTCCAGTTCTTTGGCAACCTGGCGCCAGAGGCGAGACGACTCCAGGACATTGGCCTTGTCCACCACGGTAAGGTGACGACGGCGGCGCGATGCGTATCCGTAAGCGAGTTTGAGGATACGTTCCACCTCATAACGATGATATATATTGGTGTCGTACGCGGTGTCACCGCCATCCAGACGGCCTTTCTCTCCGAAATACATACCTCCGGTAAGTTCTCTTACGCACAGGAAATCAGCACCTTCGACCAATTCACGTCTGAGAGGGCTCTTGTCCAGCAGGCTGGAGAATGTCTCTACGGGACGGAGATTGGCATACAGACCGAGACGCTTGCGCATTGCAAGCAGACCGTGCTCGGGACGCTCCTTGGCAAGAGGATTGTTGTCGTATTTGGGATCGCCTACCGCTCCGAAGAGCACTGCGTCACTGGATGAACATATCTCAAAACTCTCCTCCGGGAATGCCGAACCGGTCGCATCAATTGCGCAGGCGCCGACAAGTGCGTCCCGATACTCCACCTCATGGCCGAATTTAGCCGCAACGGCATCCACGGCCTTGACGGCCTGAGCCACCACTTCCGGGCCGATGCCGTCGCCCGCAAGTCTCGCTATCTTGATTTTCATTGTCTTGTCTCCTCGTATGTCTGTATCTTGTCTATGCGCCCAAGCAGGAAATCTATGTCGTCAAGGGCATTCATAAAGCAGTATTTCTTGTAGGCGTTCAGTTCGAAACTCTCGCTCCTGCCTGTCGCGAGGTCCGTGACAGTCTGCGCAGGCACATCCACTTTGAGCCTGGCATAGGGATCGCTTGATATGCTGTCGAATATGCTGTCTAGGAAGTCCTCGCTCACCACTACGGGCAGCACAAAGTTGTTGAGTTCGTTCTGCTTGTGTATGTCTGCGAAAAAACTCGACACCACGACCCTGAATCCGTAGCCTGCCAGAGCCCAGGCGGCATGCTCGCGGCTGGAGCCGCATCCGAAATTCCTGCCGGCTACCAATATCTGGCGCACGCCGGGCGCAGGAGTCTCCCCGAACACAGGGTCATTGAGCACGAACCCTGTGACCGGCGTGCCGTCCGCAGCATAACGCCAGTCGCGGAACAGATTGTCTCCAAAGTATTTCTCATCGCGGACCGTGGATTTGAGAAAACGCGCCGGGATGATCTGGTCCGTATCCACATTCTCCACGCGGAGAGGTACGCAGGTACTCTCTATAATGTCAAATTTCGCTTTCATCTCATCAATGTCCTCGGGTCTGTTATCACGCCTGTCACCGCTGCCGCCGCCGCTGTCAGAGGGCTGGCAAGGAATGTCCTCGAGCCCGGGCCCTGACGGCCTTCAAAATTGCGGTTGGATGTAGAGACGCAGTATTTGCCTGCCGGCACCTTGTCATCGTTCATTGCGAGGCATGCAGAGCAGCCGGGCTGGCGCAGTTCAAATCCGGCTGCCCTCAACTCGTCTGCAATGCCTTCCGCCTCCACCTGTCTATAGACCGCCCAGGAGCCGGGCACAAGCCATGCCGTCACTCCGGGAGCCTTGTGACGCCCACGGACTATGGAGGCAAATGCTCTGAAATCCTCTATGCGACCGTTGGTGCACGCACCGAGGAACACATAGTCTATCTTCTTGCCCAACAGCGGCTTACCTGCTTCTATGCCCATGTATTCAAGCACCCTTGCCGGAGTGTCGGCTGGGACTGCCGCATCTATAGGCATTCCCATACCGGGATTGGTACCATAGGTAATCATAGGTGTGACATCTGCCGCATCGAATGTCACATCGCGGTCAAAGACAGCGTCTTCGTCGCTGCGCAGGGTGCTCCAGTATGCCAGTGCGCGCTCCCAGTCTTCTCCTTGCGGAGCGTATTCGCGGCCCTTGACATATTCGGCAGTGACTTCGTCGGGAGCGACCATTCCGCCGCGCGCACCCATTTCTATGGAGAGGTTGCAGAGGGTCAGACGGCCTTCCATCGAGAGTGCCCGTACGGCAGGGCCGGCATATTCCACGAAATGTCCCGTAGCACCGCCTGTCGTGAGCCGCATCATCAGATAGAGCGCCAGGTCCTTGGCAGTGACGCCCTCATTCAATATGCCGTCCACATATATGCGCATGGTCTTGGGCTTCTGCTGCAGGATGCACTGGGTCGCCAGCACCATTTCCACTTCGGATGTACCTATGCCGAATGCGACCGCTCCCATAGCTCCGTGGGTGGATGTATGCGAGTCTCCGCACACTATCGTCATTCCTGGGAGGGAAAGTCCTTTTTCCGGACCTACAACATGTATAATGCCGTTGTCCGGGTGCATCATTCCGAAATGGGCCAGCCCGAACTCTTTTGCATTGGCGGCGAGTGTGTCCACCTGCCTGCGCGATACAGGATCGGCTATTTCCTTGTCCTGGTCATGTGTAGGCGTGTTGTGGTCGGGCATGCAGAATATCTTGCCGGGGCGCAGAGGTGCGATGCCCCTGCTGCGCAGCCCGTCAAACGCCTGCGGACTCGTCACTTCATGGCAGTACAGCCTGTCTATATACAGCTGCACAGGTCCCTCCTCGATGGAGGAGACCACATGCGAGTCCCATATCTTGTCAAAAAGCGTGTTCATAATCAGTTGCCAGCAAACTTGTTGATACAGTCGATATAGGCCTCGACGGATGCCGCCACTATGTCGGTATTGGCCCCGAAGCCGTAGTATTCATGTCCCTCGTACTCGACCTGCATGTGCACCTTGCCCATGTCGTCCGAGCCTTTGGTAATGTTCTGGATAGTGAATTCCTTGATTGTGACATTGCGCCTCACGATGCGTCTGAGGGCATTGATGGCGGCGTCCACAGGACCATTGCCCACATCTGCGGCCTCGAACTTCTCTCCGGCGATGTCCAGACCTATGCTGGCTATGGGGCGGACGCCCTTACCGCTGGTCACCTGCAGGAAATCCAGTTTGACGTTGTGATTGGCACTGCGTTCCGCACCGGCGAGCACGAGGAGGTCATCGTCATGAATCTCCTTTTTCTTGTCCGCCAGCGCGAGGAAATCCTTATACACCTGGTCCAGACGCTCTGCGTCCAATGTAACTCCGAGGGTCTCCAGGCGGTATTTGACAGCCGCATGTCCGCTGCGGGCAGTCAGCACTATGCTGCTCTCGTCCACGCCCACATCCTGAGGGTCTATGATCTCATAGGTGCTGGCATTCTTCAGCACGCCGTCCTGGTGTATGCCCGACGAATGTGCAAAGGCATTCCTGCCGACAATCGCCTTGTTGGGCTGGACGGGCATATTCATCAGGCTGCTGACCATTCGGCTGACAGGGTATATCTTGCGGGTATTGATATTGGTGCCGAGGGCTATGTCGTTGTGGCAGCGGAGTATCATGGATATTTCCTCGAGGGAGGTGTTGCCTGCCCTCTCGCCTATTCCGTTGACGGTGACTTCGCACTGACGGGCGCCGGCGAGCAGGCCTGCCATTGTATTGGCTGTAGCCATTCCGAGGTCATTGTGGCAATGGGTGGAGATGATTGCATTCTCTATGCCGCGGACATTGTCCATGAGGTACTTGATCTTGGCGCCGTATTCGTCGGGCAGGCAATAGCCGGTGGTGTCCGGGATATTGACCACGGTGGCTCCGGCCTTGATGACGGCCTCCACCACACGGGCGAGGTATTCATTGTCGGTGCGGCCTGCGTCTTCGGCATAGAACTCCACATCCTCGACATATTTCTTGGCATATTTGACCGCCGCAACGGCGCGTGAGAGTATTTCCTCGCGGGTCGACTTGAATTTGTAGCGGATATGGCTGTCAGAGGTGCCGATACCTGTGTGGATACGCTTGTGCTTGGCATATTTGAGCGACTCTGCAGCCACGTCTATATCCTTTTCCACGGCACGGGTGAGGGCGCATATTACGGGCCATGTCACGGCCTTGGATATTTCCACTACGGAATTGAAATCCCCGGGACTGGAGACCGGGAATCCGGCTTCGATGACATCGACTCCCAGACTTTCAAGAGCCTTGGCGACCTGTATCTTCTCTACTGTATTGAGCTGACATCCAGGGACCTGTTCGCCGTCCCGCAGCGTAGTGTCAAACACATAAACTCTGTTGTTGTCCATGATATTCCTCGGGTAATACTAATCTAACCGTAAAAAAACGGCTTCTAATGTAGAGAGATTTCTCGAAAATACCAATGCAGATTTACTCCTGCGCGTTTTTGGGCAAAGAGGTCGAAAACAGGTTCTGATAGTACGGGGCTTTTTTGTATTTTTGTATTTTGTGGAGCGCGGGACGACCGCGCGGCCACAGGATATATAAGATATTTATACTCTAACATTTATTATCATGGGAGCATTTCACGCATATGACATCCGTGGAATATACGGAGTGGATTTCGACAAGGAAACCGCATACAAAATAGGTTATTTCGTACCTGTCCTCCTGCAGGCAGACAAGGTCCTCGTCGGACGCGACTGCCGCGTATCGAGCGACGAGATACACGACGCTGTCCTCCAGGGCATCTGTGACGCCGG
>CAZKRZ010000035.1:0-2652 GCA_964555325.1 uncultured Muribaculaceae bacterium | reverse complement strand
TATTTCGGCACTGCCAACTACGGATTCAAGGCCTCGATACAGATTACAGCATCGCACAACCCTGCACAGTACAACGGCATGAAGGTTTCGACCACCGACGCCCAGGCCGTGGGCTTCGATGCAGGTCTCGGCAAGATCAAGGAATGGATAGACGAGGGCAGGGAGACACCCGTCGCTGCCAAGAGAGGCACCGTCTACACCAAGGAGATACTGGATGACTATATCGCGTTCATGTCCCGTTTCAAGGCGGACATCAGCAATCTGAATATCGCATTCGACCTCTCCAACGGCATGGCGAACCTCTTTGCCAAGACAATCTTCGGAGAGGGTGACAACATTTCCTATCTCTTCGACACCATCGACGGCCGTTTCCCCAACCATGAGCCCAACCCTCTCGTGGAGAAGAATGTTTTCCCCCTCGAGGAGAAGGTGCGCGAGGTCAAGGCTGACATCGGTGTCATCTATGACGGCGACGCCGACCGCGTAATGTTCGTGGACGAGCGCGGCTGCTTCATTTCTCCCGACCTGATGATTGCGCTGATGGGACATTATTTCGTAGGCGAAAGAGGAGAGAAAGGCATTGTACTGCAGGATATCCGCAGCAGCAAGGCGGTAGGCGAATACCTCGCTCCAATGGGCTGCAGCATGGAGACATGGAAGGTCGGACGCGCATTCGCCGCGGCGAAACTCCGTGAGATAGACGGCGTATGGGGAGGCGAACTCGCCGGACACTACTATTTCCGCGATTTCTTCTACAGTGACAGCGGTCTGCTCGCATCCATGATTGTCCTGCGCATCGTTTCCGCCCTCAAGAAGGACGGCATCACCCTCAGCGAAGCCATAGCAAAGATTGCCCGTTACAAGAATTCGGGAGAAATCAATTTCCGCCTCGACAGCAAGGCAGAGGCCATGGACGCAGTGTGCGAGATGTTCCTCGCCGAGGAGACAGCCACCAAGCGCATGGATTTCGACGGCTATAGGGTGGAATTCCCCGAATGGTGGTTCAATATCCGCCCCAGCAACACAGAACCTTATCTGAGGTTTATCTGCGAGGCGACTACGGACGAACTGCTCGCCGAAAAGATAGACAAGGTCAAGACACTGTTGAAAGAGAAGTTCGGGGCGAAATGCGAGTCATAGCAAGAATTTTCGCCACCGTCGCTCTCGCAATAGCACCGGGGATTGCCCTGTCCGCCCAGGAGCACCCCGGCAAGACGAAACTCACACGCAGCAGGGCGGAGCAGCTGATACCGAGGCTCTCACGCGAAACCGTGGAGTCTCTTAACAAGTCTGCTGCCAAGGAAGCCATCGACACCATCGACACGTCCAATCCTGCGATGAAACTCATCATCTACGAGGACAAGACCTGGGACTGGTGGAAGGACGGCAGTGTAGTCGCGCAGCAGACCCAGTTCAAAGAGCATTGGGACAACTTCAGCGCCAACCCTTACAAGGTCGAGTACTCCTCCCTGCCGGACAAGGTGAATATCTGGCTGGTAGACAGCACGGGAGCCTACCATTATCCGATAGCATCCGAGACGCGCATCTCCTCCAGATTCGGCTACAGGCACGGGCGCTGGCATAGGGGAATCGACCTGCGCAGCCCCATAGGCACTGATGTATATGCGACATTCTCCGGAAAGGTGCGCATCAGCAAATACATCCGAGGGTACGGCAACCTCGTGGTCATACGCCACGACAACGGCATAGAGACATTCTACGGTCATCTCTCCAAATCCCTTGTCCAGCAGGACGAATGGGTCGAGGCAGGACAGGTCATCGCGCGTTCCGGCAACACAGGACGCTCGTCCGGGCCGCACCTGCATTACGAGGTGCGCTACCAGGGTTTCGCCATTGATCCGGAATGGATGATCGACTTCGAAAAGCACAGCCTCAGGCACAGAGTGCTCGTCCTGCGCAAGAAGTATATGAATCCTGCGAGCCGCTACGCGCCCGAATCAGATGATGACGAAGAGGAAATCGCCGCAGCGGACGAACGCGACAGGCTGGAAGCCGAGAGACTGGAAGCCGAGATGAAAGCGGCACGCTATGTGACTGTCAAGAGCGGAGATACCCTCTCCGGCATAGCACACCGCAACGGCACCACCGTACGGGCGATATGCAATCTAAACAATATCACCCCCAAGACCACACTGCGCATAGGCAGGAAGTTGAGGGTGAAATAATACTGACAGAAAGTTGGCCGGCTAACGGACTCCGCCGCCGAAGCCGCCGCCACTGAAACCGCCTCCGCCGCCGAATGAGGAACTACCGCCTCCTCCGGCGGCGGATTTGTATGCAACAGAGGCTGCTATCAGGGATGAGGACAGACGTTGCGACATTCTGACGACATAATACGCTGTCGTATAATCCCCATACACGGTCTGCTCAAACAATTGAGGATTGATGTCGCCGAGTTCTTTGGCAACCTTGTCGGCAATGCCGAACATGGCTGCATACACGAGATAGTCATTCCACACATTCACATCGGCGGACACCCGCTCGGACAGAATGGTAAAGTCCTTCAGGAATTTACGGAATCCGACCAGTCTCTCGCCCTGGGAACGGACCGCTTCTTTCCATTTGCCTGCAGGTGACATGTAGCCGTCGGATACAAGCGCGCGACGGCCCTCGTCTCCTACCGAATCGATC
>CAZKRZ010000034.1:0-11314 GCA_964555325.1 uncultured Muribaculaceae bacterium | reverse complement strand
TTACTATCACGGTGTCGAGAAAGAGGCCATGCGCAACATGATCCTCGATGAGGGACTTCGTCTGGACGGCCGTAAGACCGACCAGGTACGTCCTATCTGGTGCGAGGTCAACTACCTGCCTTGCGCGCACGGTTCGGCTATATTCACACGCGGTGAGACACAGTCACTCGCGAGTGTCACCCTCGGTACCAAGATGGATATGAAGGAGACGGATGACGTGCTCATCCAGGAGGACCAGCAGTTTGTCCTGCACTACAACTTCCCTCCTTTCTCCACAGGTGAGGCCAGGCCGCAGAGAGGTGTGGGCCGCCGTGAGATCGGTCATGGCAACCTCGCCATGAGGGCACTCAAGCCTGTAGTTCCCCTCGCTCCCGAGAATCCTTACGCAGTGCGCGTCGTTTCCGATATTCTGGAGTCCAACGGCTCTTCTTCCATGGCTTCCGTCTGTGGCGGCTGCCTTGCGCTGATGGATGCCGGTGTCCAGATCAAGAAACCCGTTGCAGGTGTCGCTATGGGTCTTATCACCGATGAGGTGCACCCCAACGACCGCTACGCTATCCTCACCGACATTCTCGGTGACGAGGATCACCTCGGAGATATGGACTTCAAGGTCTGCGGTACAGCCGACGGTGTGACCGCTACCCAGATGGATATCAAGGTGGACGGTCTTTCATACGATGTCCTCGAGAAGGCTCTCGAGCAGGCTCGCAAAGGCCGTATGCACATCATGGGTGAGATGCTCAAGACTCTGCCTGCACCTCGCGAGGACTACAAGCCTTTTGTGCCTCGTATCGAGCAGATCCAGGTCGCTTCCGAGTTTATCGGTGCGATTATCGGCAAGGGTGGCGAGACTATCCAGAAGATACAGAAAGAGACCGGCACTGTCATCACTATCACTGAGGAGCCCAATCCCAACGGCGAGGGTACAATCGGTATTGTCGATGTAGCGTCCAATGACAAGGAGGCCATGCAGAAGGCTCTCGACTGGATCAAGGGTATCTGCGCCGTGCCTGAGGTAGGCACTGTCTATCACGGCAAGGTCGTCAGCATCCTGGAGTTCGGTGCCTTCGTGGAGATTCTGCCCGGCAAGGAAGGACTCCTGCATGTGTCCGAGATTGCCTGGACCAAGACCGAAAATGTCGAGGATGTCCTCAAGGTCGGAGATGAGATAGATGTCAAACTTCTCGAGATTGACGCCAAGACAGGCAAGATGAGACTCTCCATGAGGGCTCTTACAGAGAAGCCTGAGGGCTATGTCGAGCCTGAGCGCAGGCCGCGCGGAGGAGATCGCGGAGACCGCAGAGGCGGAATGGGCGATCGTCGCAATGACCGCGGTGGCGACCGCAGGGGCGGTGACCGTCGCAACGGCGGATTCCGTCATGACAACGAGGGCGGAGAGCGTCGTTTTGAGAGCCGTGGCAGGAGATTCGGTCGTCCTGCAGGCGCTCCGGCACCGGAAGCCGCAGATAATGAGCCTGCAGCACCTCAGGAGGAGATTTTCTAATCGACGGATAAATAATAAAGCAATAGCGAGGCTGACTGTTTGGTCGGCCTCGCTTGTTTTATTGCGCTGCGGCTGTTATGCCTTTTTCTTGAATGTTAGTATATAATGCCTGCCACCGCTTGTGAAGAATACAGAGACCGCGTCCTCATCTGACTGGCCGCTGACATGCTCCGTGGCGCAGCCTATGTCATCTCCCATCCAGATTGCCTGCCAGTTCTGCCCTCCGTCGGCAGAGCCGAAGATGCAATGCCTCCGCCCCTTGTCCCCAGGGAACTGGTATGCTATGCATATTGCCAAATCGCCCCTCTTTATCAACAACTTGGGACTTCGTTTGCCGCCCCCGTGACACCAGTCGAATGCCGCTGTTTCTTCCCAACCGGTTCCGTTGTGGCGAAAAGCGATTCCCGGGTCGGTGGCAAAGAGGTCTTCGGACGCTTCAATATTGCCGAGCTCTTCGAAGGGAAATATTCTTGCCGAGCCTGTAATTATATCCTTTACACACAATCCGGACTTCAGACCGTCATATTCATTCAAGAATGCTACATAGACATTGTTCCCAGAATATGCGAGGCTGTTGTCTCCCCTGAATATCCCGGGGAGTGCGGTGGCGTTCCATGTGTTGCCGTTGTCTCTCGAGACCATAAGCGAATCCCTGAAGAAGGCCTCGAAATTCATTCCGCATACAAGCGTGGAGTCATTGAAAACGTGCAACTTATATACTATTTTCCTGTCATCGAATCTGAACGCCGGCTCAAAATGAAAATCCTCCCGAGACTTCCATATTTCTGACGAACTGTGCTTAATGTCCAATACCGAACCTAATAGCCGCAAAGTCTCCCTGTCCTTGAAAACCTTTATGCAATCTTTCTCCTGCCTTATGCTGACTGCAGAGGGTGCCCGGCAATCCGCTGCGGAGACCACGGAAGAAGCACTGGCCTTGTCTACCGCAGGTATATCAGCCTTGCAGCAGGAGACCAGCACTGCGAGCATGAGTGTCAGAATGTACATTATAATCTTCTGGGGGGAACCGGGTATACATACTTTATATGTATTAACTTATGCGAATACTGTAAACTTAAAGAGGAATTGCAATACCCACCACAGAAAAAAAAGGTGACAGACACTCTTGTCTGCCACCTTCCTTTATTCGTCCGAGGACGGAATCCTTAAGCCTCGATAGGTTTGTACTTGGGAACGAGGATGCGCATCAGCGTCCATGCCAGCAGGTAAGCGACACCGCAGCAGCAGAATACGATGAAATATCCGGCAGGCTTGCCCTCGAATCCGAGGAATGTGAATGCCTGACCGGCCTGCTCTGCGTATGCAAAGAGGTTACCGGCGGCCTTCTGGATGATCATCGAGCCTACGCCTCCGGCCATTGCACCGATACCGGTAATGGTGGCGATGGTGCTCTTGGGGAACATGTCACCTACAGTGGAGAAGAGGTTTGCGCTCCATGCCTGATGTCCGGCACCGGCGAGGCCGATGAGGATTGCAGGCCACCAGGGGCTGTTGAAATGCGCTCCGAGAGGCTGTGCAAACAGCGCGGCGATAGGGAAGAACGCGAATATGAGCATAGCCAGCATTCGGCCCGAGTAGGGGTGCATGCCTTTCTTCTCGACAAAGAGCTTGGGCAGGTATCCTCCGAAAATGGATATGACCGTCACGATAGCGTACAGAGTGAAGATAAGTGCCTGTCCGAGACCGGATGTGGCAGGAGCTCCGAACTGGTTGCTGAAATACGAAGGCGCCCAGAAGAGGAAGAACCACCATACGCCGTCAGTAAAGAACTTGCCTACGATGAATGCCCATGTCTGCCTGTACTTGAAGCACTTGATGAGAGGAATGCTCTTCTGTGTCGAGATGGCGGCTTTCTCTGCGGCCTCTGCAGCGTCATCCTGGTGGATGTACTCGAGTTCGGCCTCGTTTACGTGCTTGCTCTTCTCCGGCTTCTCATACATGAACTGCCAGAAGAACATCCAGACAAATCCGAGAGCACCGATGATGATGAACGCCCACTCCCAGCCGAGATGAAGGGCGAGCGGCGGGATGCACAGAGGAGCGGCAAGCGCGCCTACGGATGCTCCGGCGTTGAAGATGGAAGTGGCGAAAGCCCTGTCCTTCTTGGGGAAATACTCTGCTGTCACCTTGATGGCGGCAGGGAAGTTGCCGGCCTCACCGAGAGCGAGGATGCCGCGGCACAGCAGGAACAGATAGACCGAAGTCGTGGACACGGCGAGTGCGGCATTGGAACCGACCTCGACAGCCCTTAGTGCGGCTACGCTGCCCAGTCCTGTGAGATGAGCCGTCGCCCAGCCGGATGCCGCGTGGAGGCACGCGCCTGCGGACCATACCGCGATAGAGATGAGATAGCCTTTCTTGGTACCCATCCAGTCCACGAATTTACCTGCAAAGAGGCAGGCGATGGCGTAGAAGATGGAGAAGAAAGATGTGATGGTGCCGTAGTCGGCGTCGCTCCAGTGGAATTCGGGCTTGATGAACTCCTCGTAAGTGAGCGAGAGGACCTGTCTGTCGAGGTAGTTGACTGTTGTCGCCACGAAGAGCAGCGAGCAGAGCCACCAGCGCCAGTTACTCATAAGTTTTGTCTGTGTACTCATATTATACTATTGTCTGACTTTTTTGACGATGTCGAGAGCGTTCTTGCAAAGATCGCTTATCTTCTGCCAGTCGCCTGCGGCGATGGCGTCTTTTGGGAAGAGGTTGGAGCCCATGCCCACAGCAGTGGCACCTGCCTTGAACCATCCGGACAGATTCTCCTCGGTGGGCTTGACTCCGCCGGTGATCATCAGTTTGCTCCACGGCATGGGAGCGCGCAGGCCTTTGACGAATGCCGGACCGAGCACATCCCCGGGGAATACCTTGCAGAGGTCGCATCCGAGTTCCTGGGCCTTGCCAACCTCCGACACGCTTCCGCATCCGGGGCTATAAGGCACGCGCCTGCGGTTGCATATAGGAGCAATCTCCGGATTGAAGAGCGGGCCGACCACGAAGTTGGCGCCCAACTGGAGATAGAGGGCTGCAGTAGCCGGGTCGACAACCGAGCCTATACCCATGATCATGCCCGGCAGCTCGCGCTCCGCGTACTTTACGAGCTCCGCGAATACCTCCTGCGCAAAATCTCCCCTGTTTGCAAATTCGAACGCCCTGATGCCGCCGTCATAGCAGGCTTTGAGCACATGCTTGCTGACCTCCGGGTCCGAGTTGTAGAACACCGGCACTATTCCGGTCTCCTCGATGGTCGTCAAGACCTGTATCTTGTCGTATCTTGCCATAATTCAGAGAGTTTACCTGTCTACACGGCCGTTGGCATTGCCGCCAGCGAGGGCCGCCACCTCAGATTCGCTGACGAGGTTGAAGTCGCCGTCGATAGTCTGCTTGAGTGCAGATGCCGCCACGGCAAACTCCAGCGCCATAGCCTGGTCACCATTATACTTGAGCAGTCCGTGGATGAGTCCTCCGGAGAATGCGTCTCCACCGCCTACGCGGTCCACGATAGGATTGATTTCGTAACGCTTGGACTCATAGAAACTCTTGCCGTCATAGATGAGTGCCTTCCAGCCGTTGCGTGTGGCGGAGAAAGACTCCCTCAGCGTCGATGCGACCATCTTGAATCCGAACTCCTCCGCCATACGGCGGAATATGCCTTCGTATCCGGAAGCGTCAGTGCGGCCTCCCTCGACATCGGCATCCGGCTTGAATCCGAGGCAGAGCGCTGCATCCTCCTCATTGCCGATGCATACATCCACATACTGCATGAGCGGACGCATTACCGAAATGGCTTTCTCCGAAGTCCAGAGTTTCTTGCGGAAATTGAGGTCCACGGACACAGTCACGCCGTGGCGCTTTGCGGCCTCGCAGGCGAGTTTGACGAGTTCTGCGGCATTGTCCGAGAGTGCAGGGGTGATGCCGGACCAGTGGAACCAGTCGGCTCCCTCCATGATGGCATCGAAATCGAAATCCTCCGCCTTTGCCTCCGCAATGGCGGAATGCGCCCTGTCGTAGATGACCTTGGATGCGCGCATGGATGCGCCGGTCTCTGCATAATACAGGCCGATGCGCTCGCCGCCGCGTACGATGTTGTCGGTATTGACACCATAACGCCTCAATGCGTTCACAGCAATCTGCCCGATTTCATGGGCCGGCAGTTTGGTGACAAAGTGCGAATCGTGCCCGTAGTTTGCCAGGCTGACGGCAACATTGGCTTCGCCTCCGCCGGGAATGACTCTCAACGCCTCAGACTGGATGAACCGTCCGTTGCCGGAGGGGCTGAGCCGGAGCATTATTTCTCCGAATGTTATTACTCTTGACATAGTTATAAATATTGTATATTCCTTTTAAGGGAACAAAAATACGCAAAACAATCCGTTATTCCGTGCACGGGCACGGAAAAGTTTTTATATTTGCCGTTACAATGGGTAAGATAACCATAATAGATGTCGCAAAACTCGCCGGTGTCTCCAAAGGGACAGTGGACCGTGTGCTGCATAACCGCGGCGAGGTCTCCAAAAAGAGCGAGGCCAAGGTGCTGGCGGCGATAGACAGGCTCAAGTTTGAGCCCAATTTGCATGCGTCCATGCTTGCGACCAAGAGAGAGATGAACATAGCCTGTCTGCTGCCTGCGCCGGAGAGCGGAGAATATTGGGACAAGGTGCGCAGCGGCTGCATCCTGGGAGGGGAGGAGTTGTCCTCTCTCGGGGTGGATGTCCGTCTGTTTCTGTATGACCAGTATGACGCGGAATCATTCCGCCGGGTGGCGGAAGAAATGCTGGAGTCCTCTCCGGTGGGTGTCATACTGCCGCCCATGTTCCGTGACGATACGCGCGTGCTTACAGAGCGTCTCCGCGCACTGCGCATCCCGTATGTATATATCGACTCCAGGATAGAGGACGACGGCTGTCTTGCCTATTTCGGCATGCCCTCATACAGGAGCGGCGTGCTCGCGGCACATCTGCTCACAGAGCGTTGTTCTGCCGAGGAAGTCCGTGATATATTGTGCGTAAGGCTTTTGCGCGACAAGTCGGGACTCTCAGACCCTACCATGGAGCGTCGTGCCGGATTTACGGACTATATAGGGGAACATTTCCCCGGGTGCAGCATACACAATGTGTTCATACATCCGCATGACCCCGTGAGGACGGAGGAGGTGCTTGACGCTTATGCCATAGAGCATCCGGATACGCGTCTCGCGGTGGTATTCAGTTCCCGTGTGCATCTGATTGCGGACTGGCTGTCCGCCCATCCTGTCCCGGGACGCAGGGTCATAGGCTATGACGACCTCGACAAGAATCTCGATGCCCTGCGCAGCGGGGCTGTCTCCGTCTTGATAGGCCAGCACATGACGGACTACGCCAGACAGGCGGTCATGACGGTGGCGGATTTCGCGCTCAAGCACAAACAGCCGTCACAGAGGGACAATTTCGTCCACATGGACATACTCACTTCGTATAATATCTGACATCATACTCCATATAACAAATGACAGGGGCAAGCGCCCCTGTCAGAATTGTTGCGGATAAATCCGTCATTTATGTCGCGAATCCGGACTAAAATCCGAAATACTCCTTGGCGTTGCCGTAGGATATGCCTTTCACCATATTGTGGATGAATTCCATCTCGCTTGCAGGCAGTCTGCCGCTCTCCACATCGCTGCCGAGCAGGTCGCAGAGTATGCGGCGGAAATACTCGTGACGGGGATAGCTGATGAAACTGCGGCTGTCTGTCAGCATACCTACGAATCTGCTGAGCAGGCCGAGCGAACTGAGTGCGTTGAGTTGCTTGCGCATGCCGTCCTCCTGATCGAGGAACCACCATGCCGCACCGAACTGCATCTTGCCGGGGCAACTGCCGTCGTTGAATGTATATGCCATCGTGGCGAGCACCTCGTTGTCCTTGGGGTTGAGGCAGTACAATATAGTCTTTGCGAGCCTGTCCTCGAGGGTCAGCCTGTCAAAGAATCTGTGTCCTGCGGCAGCGCAAGGCAGGTCGTTGATGGCATCATAGCCGGTGTCCGGACCTATGCCGTAGAACATCTTGGTGTTGTTGTTACGTATAGGACCTACATGGAACTGCTGTGCCCAGCCGCTCTCGGCGTCCATCACTGCGCAGTCGTGCAGGAGTGCGCTGCGGAACTTCGCAATCTGCTCCTGTGTCGGGACATGGCCGAGGAGCACACCCTTGAATATGGATTCGATTTCCTGGTCCGTATAATCCTCTGCGTAGAAAGTATCGATGCCGTGGTCGGAGAGCTTGCAGCCCATGGACTCAAAGAACTTGTGCCTCTTTGCAAGTGCTTCGATCAGAGACTCGTAGGACTCAATGGACATGCCTGCCGCCTCTGACAGTCTGGCTATATAGGCATTGTATTCTTCGGGATTCTCTATCGCCATCGCCTTGTCTGGACGCCATGCCGGCGCTACCTTGACACCGAACGGGTGCTCGAGTATCATCTTGTGCCAGCGCAGGTCATCGGCAGGGTCGTCTGTCGTACAGACCGTCTCTACGTTGAATTTCTTGATGAGTTCCTGTCCGCTGTATTCGGGGGTGGCGAGTTTGGCGTTGCACTCCTCGTAGATTTCCCTCGCCGTGGCAGGGGACAAAGTCTTGGTGATGCCGAATACCCTCGCGAGTTCCAGATGCGTCCAATGGTACAGAGGGTTGCGCATTGTATAGGGGACAGTCTCAGCCCATTTTTCGAATTTCTCCCAGCTGGATTTGTTGCCGGTGATGTATTCCTCTCCTACACCGTTGCCGCGGAGTGCGCGCCATTTGTAATGGTCTCCTCCGAGCCACAGCTCTGTGATGTCCGCAAACTTGTAGTCCTCTGCGATCATCTGGGGGCTCAGGTGGCAGTGGTAGTCGATGATGGGCATGCTCTCAGCACTACGGTGATAAAGTTCACGTGCAGTGTCATTGGTGAGCATGAAGTCTTCGTTGATGAATGTCTGTGCCATGCTTATGCAGTGTGTGTTTCAAATTAGATATAATGCGCAAGAACGCACCCAAAAATAACAATAATCTTCCATGATTCCGTGCCCCTTGCAATGAAAATCCGCCGGGCGCCTGCCTAAGAGGAAATGCCGCCGTCCTTGTGCGGTCACCGGAGAATGCTTATATTTACCGGATTGGGATATTTGAATAAATGGATATGAACAAGAATTTTTTCCTGAAAATGACGATTCTCGCCTCCGCGGCGTTGTTTTCGTTGTCGGTATATGCACAGGATGTGGCTGACAGATGTACGCGCCATACCTTGAAAAGCGGTGGGCTGGAGAGGGAGTTCTGGCTCTACCGTCCCGCAGGACTGCCTGACGGCGCGCCGCTCGTCGTCGCCCTCCACGGATACGGCGGCTCTGCCCTCAAAGGCAAGAACGGGCTTATGGACAAGGCTGACGCAGAGGGATTTGCAGTATGCTATCCCCAAGGCTCGACGGACAGTCGCGGCAAGTCTTTCTGGAAAGTCGGCTACCCGTTCAATGAGGCGGACAAGGTAGACGATGTGGCTTTCCTGCGCAAACTGGTCCGTCATCTGCAGCGCGAATTCGGATTCAGCCGCGAGAATACCTTTATGACCGGCATGTCCAACGGCGGTGAAATGTGTTACCTGATGGCGCAGAAAGCCCCCGATACCTTTACCGCATACGCTTCTGTCGCTGGTCTGACCATAGCGAGCATGGACATGGTCTACCGCAAGCCAGTGCCCTTCATGGAGATACACGGCACTGCCGACCACACTTCCGAATGGAATGGCGACCCCGTGGACAAGGGCGGTTGGGGAGCCTATCTTGCAGTCCCTGTATCAGTTAGTTATATAGTGGCAGCCGACGGCTGCCGTTATGCCGAGGAGGAGACCCTTCCGGTCAGGCGCAATGTCGTCACCCGTTACAGATTCCTCGGCGGCGAGCCTGCATGGAAAGGAGGTCCTGAATGCGAAGTCCGCCTCTACAAGGTGGATGGCGGCAAACACACTTGGGCAGAGGCGGATATGGATACTTTCGGGGAGATCTGGGATTTCTTTAGTCAGTATCTCCGCCGATAGGGACGGTGTCGCAGTTGCTGCGCTCCACGTCTATAGGTATTCTCCTGAATGCCAGGATGATGAGTACGAGCGGCAGCGCGAGGCAGGCAAAACTGACCATATACATCTGATTGCCGAGAATGTCAGTCCAGTACTCGGCTTCCGCCAGTGCGTCTATACGGCTGACTACCAATGCCAATGTGTTGTTGAAGCAATGCATCAGCATGGTCAGTTTGAGCGAGCCCGTGCGCCAGTAGACATAACCGAATAGCACACCGAGGACTATAGCCGGCAGAGCCTGCCAGGGGTTGAGGTGTATGAGTCCGAATATCAGTGCGGAAATGAATATCGCCCAACCGGCGCTCATGCCGCGGCTTCCGTCCTTGCGCCTGTAATTGAGCAGGCCTCGCAGTATCATGCCCCTGCACAGCCATTCCTCGCATAGCGGAGCGAATATGGAGACGCATACGAAATTGACCCAGAAAGAGCCGTTGGCGGTCATGCTCTCCAACATCGTTTTTAGCTGTTCCGGCATTTCCGGCATCCGCGAATTGACGGCGTCGCACATAAATCCGGCTGCGAATGTCGCTACCACAGCCATCAGTGCGCAGCCGCACAGCCCCGCCTTGCCGAAATGATTGTTGTCCAATTTGTATCCCGGCTCGGTTTCGGCATTTTTCCGGCTCATGTACCAGGCGTATAGGGCAGGAGGGATAAACATGACAGGATATGAGATCAGCATCGAATATTCCATGACGCCGTATCCTAATACTGAGGTCAGCATTCCTGTGACGGCAGAGCCTAAGACGGATCCGACCAGCATCCATAGTATCAAAGCCCCGGCCCCTGCAGGACCGGGGGTATAATTACGGAATCCTGTCATTTTACTTGTACAAAGGGGTGGGGTAGAGCCCCTGGTCGGTGAGTTCCTTGAACTTGGCGACCACTCCTGGCCTGTCCTCCTTGAATGTGACGCCGAACCAGCGTGAAGAAGTGGCGATTACATCGCATTTGGCTTCGCCGCTCTTTACCATGCAGTCCACGGCGTAGGGGATGTAGAATTCCTTCTTGAGTTCTGTCCCGTTCTCCGCGAGGAACTTGCGGAATGTCTCTTCGCTGCTGCGGAAATAGTCGGGTGTGAATCCCCACATATTCATGGAACAGAGCGCATTACCGTCGAGCGTGACCCTCTCTCCCGTGTTGGAATTGTCACCGCGCACCACACCGTCGGCCTCTTTCTGAATGTTGTGGTGCTCGACCACGTCGATGAGGTGCTTGTCAGCGTCGTATGTGCAGATGCCTCTCGATACGCCGCCGGACTCGGAGAGCGTATTCTGGAGTTCAAAGCCTACGATGCTGTAGACACCGGTCGAATGCTCGTGCTCGCGCAGCCAGTCGCCGAGCAGGCGGAACGAGTCCTTGCCGTAATAGTCATCTCCGTTGATGACCGCAAAAGGCTCATTGATTTTCTCGGCCGCCATCAGTACGGCATGGGCTGTGCCCCAGGGCTTCTCCCTGCCCTCGGGGACCTCGAATCCCTCGGGAATCTTGCCGAGTTCCTGGGTGACGAATTCAAATTGCAATGCTTCTCCGTCCTTGCACTTCACGCCGCTGTATTTGTCATGTACGGTCTGCTTGAACTGCTCCAGGAAATATTCGCGTACGATGTAGACGACCTTGCCGAATCCGGCCTCGACGGCGTCATAGATGGAATAGTCGATGATTGTCTCTCCATTGGGCCCGAGTCCGTCCATCTGCTTGAGCCCTCCATAGCG
>CAZKRZ010000033.1:2342-11463 GCA_964555325.1 uncultured Muribaculaceae bacterium | reverse complement strand
CATATCCGACCGTTTCCATTTCACCGGATTCCTCAAGGGAGATGATGTCCAGAAGATGTTCGCTCTGTCGGATGTGTATATCATGCCGTCAGTGTCGGAGCCGTTCGGCATTTCACCGCTTGAGGCCATGCGCTCCGGCGTCCCGTCGATTATTTCATTCCAGTCGGGAGCCGCAGAGGTGCTGAAATATGCCCTCAAGGTGGATTTCTGGGATGTCGATGCCATGGCGGACGACATATACGCCCTATTGCATTATCCCGCACTCGCCAGTTTCGCCGCAGAACACGGCTTTGATGAGGTCAATGAACTCAAGTGGAACAATGCGGCAGCCAAAATGAAAACCGTTTACGAATCTATCATATCATGAAACCGAATATCTGTCTCTATCTAAGGGTCCATCAGCCGACCCGGCTCCGTCTCTACCGGTTTTTCGACATCGGAACGGACTCGCACTATTATGACGATTTCGCCAACAGGACGGCAGTCGTTTCCGCAGTGGAGAATACATACCTGCCGTTGAACAGCATTCTGCTGGACCTGATCGGCAAGAGCAAGAAGCATTTCAAGATTGCAGTGTCCATGTCAGGCTCGACGCTCGAATTGTTTGAGCGCTATGCGCCTGAGGCCATTGACAGTTTCAAGGCTCTGTTTGATACGGGATGCGTGGAACTGGTGGCAGAGCCTTATTTCCACAGTCTCTGTTCTTTGGCTTCCAGCGCTGAATTCCGTCATGAGGTTGGCAAGCAGATGGACAAACTCGAATCCGTATTCGGCATTCGTCCGGTGACATTCTGCAATACCGAACTTATATATTCGGATGCCATCGGCGCGGATGTACGTGAGATGGGATTCAAGACGATGATTACTGAGGGCGCCAAGAACGTCCTTGGATGGAGGAGTGCCGACCATGTGTATTCGAGTACGGCATCGGGGCTCAAGCTCCTGCTCCGCAACTATTCGCTCAGTGATGACATCGCTCTGCGATTCTCCAACAGGGATTGGGACTCATGGCCTCTGACGGCTGACAAGTATGCATCTTGGCTCGCCGGTTCTGACGGAGAGGCTGTGGTGCTCGCTATGGACAGTTCCGTATTCGGAGGCGTGCATTCTGCCGAAAGCGGAATATTCGACTTTATCAAGGCTCTTCCCGAGGCTGTTGAGGCGCAGGGTATGAAATTCCGTACTCCGTCGGAGATTGCCAAGGGGGCGAAGGGTGTCGCAGAACTTTCCGTTCCGGACGCCATTTCCTGGACGGGCGTAGAGAGCGATGTGTCCGCCTGGCTCGGCAATGAACTGCAGCAGGATGCCTATAACAAGCTCTATGCTCTCACGGAGAAACTTTCCATTATCGATGACCCTGCCCTGTGGGCGGACTTCGGCCATCTCCAGGAGAGCGACCACCTGTACTATATGAATACCAAGTTCTTTGGGGACGGCTATCGTCCGTACAGTCCGTACAGCACTCCGTATGAGGCATTTATCAATTATATGAATGTATTGAACGACTTCACGATAAGGGTGAATGACAAGTTGGACGCCAAGTAAAACCATTGGCGCGAAGCAAAAGATAAACACAGTGTATTAACTTTCAGAAAGAAGATGAACGAAAACAACAATATGCCGACATGGCAGAGCGTGATGGTTACACGCCATCTGCCTGAGGCACTCTCCGGGATGGAGAGACTGAGCAAGAACCTCTGGTGGTGCTGGAACGAATCCGCCAAGAACCTTTTCAAGACCGTTGACCCTCAGGTATGGCACGATTCCAGGCACAACCCCCGTGCTGTTCTGGATACTGTCAGCATCAAGCGTTTCCAGGCTCTCGCCAAAGACCCCGTCTTCGTGGCGCAGTTGGACGAAGTGATGAACGAGTTCGATACCTACATGGCAGCGAAGTCGGAGCGCCAGGACCCTTCTGTTGCATACTTCTGCATGGAGTATGGACTGGATACCTCGCTCAAAATCTATTCCGGAGGACTCGGTATCCTTGCAGGAGACTATCTCAAGGAGACGAGCGACATGAATGTCAATCTCGTTGCCGTGGGATTCCTGTACAGATTCGGATATTTCACCCAGGTGATTTCCGCACAGGGAGACCAGATTTCCGAGTATGACGCCCAGGATTTCCTCAAACTTCCCGTGGAGCCTGTACTGGATGCCGAGGGCAAATGGATGATGACATCCGTGGATTTCCCCGGCAGGACTCTCTCCGCACGTATCTGGAAAGTGGCGGTAGGCCGTACGGATCTGTATCTGCTCGATACTGATTTTGAGGCAAATATCCCTGAGGACCGTCAGGTGACGCATCAGCTCTATGGCGGAGACTGGGAGAATCGTCTCAAGCAGGAGCTCCTGCTCGGTATCGGAGGTATCAAGGCTCTGCGCCTCCTCGGACTCAATCCGCAGATTTACCATTGCAACGAGGGTCATGCCGCATTTACAGGCTTGGAGAGGCTGCGCGAGTATGTGCAGAACGACCATCTCGATTATACCGAGGCGTTGGAGGTTGTCAGGGCGTCGTCTCTGTTCACGACCCATACACCGGTGCCGGCAGGACATGACGAGTTTGACGAGGCCATGCTCGGACGCTATATCGGCGCATATCCCGACATGCTGCACATCTCCTGGGAGGAGATGATGAAACTCGGCGAACTCAATCCCCGCGATCCCAACGAGAAGTTCTCCATGAGCTATCTTGCCGCCAATCTCTCCCAGAATGTCAATGGCGTGTCCATGCTGCATGGAGAGGTGAGCCGGGAGATTCTTGCAGGAATGTATCCCGGATACCTGCCCGAGGAGCTCTATATCAGCTATGTGACCAACGGTGTCCACTATCCTACATGGACCGCAAAGGAGTGGAAGGAAATTCATGCTGAGGTGTTCGGAGAGGCGTTCAAGACCCACCATTATGACAAGACCTGCTTTGAGGGCATATATACTGTGCCCGACGCCAAGATATGGGATGCCCGCAAGGTGCTCAAGAAAGAGCTCGTGCGTAATATCCTCCTCCGTCTAGACGATACATCCATCTGCCGCCATTATTCTCCCAAGGAGATTTCCATCATCAAGGAGAGGCTGCGCGATGATATTCTCACTATAGGATTTGCACGCCGTTTCGCGACATACAAGAGGGCGACTCTCCTGTTCCGCGACCTCGACAGGCTTGACGAGATAGTAAATGATCCCAAGAATCCCGTCCAGTTCATATTCGCCGGCAAGGCTCATCCTGCAGACAAGGCAGGTCAGGACCTTATCAGGCAGATTATCGAGATTTCCAAGCAGGATCGTTTCCTCGGACGTATCGTATTCGTGCCCGGCTATGACATTACCCTCGCCAAGAGAATGGTTCAGGGTGTCGATGTGTGGCTCAACAACCCAACCCGCCCCCTGGAGGCGTCCGGCACGTCCGGCGAAAAGGCCGCGATGAACGGTGTCATGCATTTCTCCGTGCTCGATGGCTGGTGGGTCGAGGGCTACAAGGAGGGCGCAGGATGGGCTCTCCCCCAGGAGCGCAAGTACGATGACCAGAACTACCAGGATGAACTGGATTCGTCTACCATATATAGTATCATAGAGCATGAGATTGCTCCTGCGTATTATGATACGGATGAAGCAGGACTGTCCACCCGCTGGGTAAGTTATATCAAGAACACAGTCGCCCAGGTCGCGAGCAATTTCACGACCAACAGGATGTTGACTGACTATGTGGAGCAGTACTACAAGCCCCAGTGCGAGCGCAGTGGCATGCTGAATGCCGATGACTACGCCAAGGCAAAGGAAATCGCCGCATGGAAGAGGCAGGTGCGCCGTGCCTGGAACGATATTCAGGTGGTGTCCTATACCCAGCCTGCCGCGTCCTATGTGCTCTCTATGGGCAATGAACTCAAGTCCGTGGTGGAATTGCGCGTTGGAGATCTCAACCCTCATGACATAGGTGTGGAGATGCTCTTCACTACCAGTGACAAGAAGGGCAAACTCCATATCCAGGACAAATGTGAGTACAGTCTTGTATCCTTTGAGAATGGAGTTGCCAAATATGAAGCGTCCATTCTCCCGGAGAAGACCGGAATGTACCAGGTGGCGACCCGTTTCTATCCCAAGAACGACTTGCTGCCTCACAAGCAGGATTTCCCTCTTGTCAGATGGTTGTAGCCACAGGATTTTTCGACGGTGTCCATCTTGGGCACCGTAGAGTGATAGCCGGACTCGTCCGTGCCGCACAGGAACGCGGTACGGAGAGTCTGGTTCTTACTTTCTGGCCCCATCCACGTACAGTATTGCAGAAAGATGCCGCCGGCTTGAGACTGCTCAGTTCACCGGAGGAGAAGAAAGCCATGCTGACGGCATTGGGTGTGGACAGGGTCGAGGTCCTGGAGTTTACCAAAGAATTCAGCCGAATGACCGCGGAGCGATATCTCAGCGAGATAATCATCGGCAAATATGGCGGTACCGCAGTCTTGCTCGGCTATGACAACCGGCTTGGGAGCGATGGCGCGGATACGGAGGAAGTCGCCCGTACAGCGGAGTCTCTCGGTCTGGAAGTCATACGGATAGAAGCCTTGCAGGAGGCGGATGTGACTGTCAGTTCCACCAAGATAAGGGCGGCGCTGGCGTCGGGTGATGTGGCACTCGCATCGCGAATGCTCGGCTATGATTACACTCTGCGCGGAGCCGTGGTCTCCGGCAACGGATTCGGCCGCAAATTAGGCTTCCCCACGGCAAACATGCGGCTTTACGAGCCGTTGAAGATGATTCCCGGCAACGGGGTCTATGCCGTCAAGGTGGAGGTGCTCGGCAGGCAGCTGTATGGTATGACCAACATCGGGCTGCGCCCGACGGTGACGCATGATACGGTGCCGGTCATAGAGACCAACATTTTCGATTTCGACGAACAGATATACGGACTGGACATCAATATCTCATTCCTTGCCAAAATGCGGGACGAGGTGAGGTTCGGCTCCGTGGATGAATTGAAGGTACAACTTGCAAAAGACAGAGAACTATGTCTGAAAAACGTACAGTCCGCACAATGAAATCCTCCGGCAGGCAGATGCCACGGAAATACGGTTTCGGAAAAGGGAAGCCGGCGGCGCACCGGCATCAGGAGCAGGCTCCTGCCGAAGAGCCCGTCGCGTCAGGCAAGAGGCTGATAGACAAGAAGAAACTTATTATCTACGATGCCGTGCTGCATCCCAAATTCGACGAATAGGCCGGATTACAGATCTATCTGCATGTGCCACATGTCGTGTCCCTGGAATTTGTTGGTGCCGACACGTCTGAAGCCTATCGCGGTATAGAGCCTTTCCGCTGAGGGGTTCTCGAAATCCACCAGCAGGCCGGCTTTGCAGTGACCCTCGGCCTTGGCCCTGTCGCAGATTGCCTGTAGCAGTTTCCTGCCTATGCCATATCCCCTGAAGTCCGCGAGCACGCCGATGGAGTCGAGATAAAACTCTCCCGGTGCCGTCTCGTCCGTCACCTGCCGTAATTCTCCGGTATAGCGGCGTATCGTTTCGAGGGTCACCCTGCGCAACTCGTGCAGCCGCGCACCGTCATATCCTATGACCGCACCTGCCGCCACGCCGTCGGCTTCCGCTACCATCGCGTTGCGGTAACTGTATTGCGAATCCTCGGAGGCGGCGAGTTCTTCGAACACTTCCATGTACCTGTCGCCGCAATACAGGCGTGAGCAGTCTTCTCCTATGGCCATGGAGAGTGCGGCGGCTATTATATGAGCGTCCTGCGCGGTCGCGTCCCTGAGAGTTATATTCTTCATATTCATTTCTGTTTCAAAGAGTCATATTTGTTGCAAAGATAGCCAATGTCCGCTTGACTTTCAGGGCGGGTTCATCTTATTCCGAATAAATTGTTATCTTTGTCAATAATGGTTGAGGGTTCTGCCGTTTTGGGCAGAACTCCTCGTTTAATTATGTATTTGGATAAAAGTTAACTGATATGGCACAGGTTCATTATGTTACGGCGGAAGGTCTTGCGACATTGAAGAGAGACCTCGAAGAGGCGTTGGCGCAGAGGCCTCTGATTTCTGCGCAGATTGCTGAGGCTCGCGAAAAGGGAGACTTGTCCGAGAATGCCGAATATGACGCGGCGAGGGAAGCGCAGGGGCTGCTCGAGGTGAAGATTGCAAAACTCAAGGAGCAGGTTGCCAATGCCAAACTTATCGACGAGTCACAGCTCAGCACCGACAAGGTCAATATCCTTTCCAAGGTCAAGGTGGAGAATCTCGGCAACAAGGCTGTGATGCAGTTCACTATAGTTGGAGAGGCGGAAGCCGATTTCTCGCAGGGCAAGCTGGCGGTCACAACGCCTATCGCAAAGGCCCTTATAGGTCATTCCAAGGGGGATGTCGTGGATGCGGTCGTCCCGTCGGGAGTGATGAAACTCAAGATACTCGAGATTTCCCTCTGACAGATGGCTACGATTTTCAGCAAAATAGCCGCCGGCGAGATTCCTTCGTACAAGGTGGCGGAGAGCGAGGACTTCTACGCGTTCCTCGACATAAATCCCATGGCGAAAGGCCACACCCTTGTCATCCCCAAGCATGTTGAGGATGACTATATCTTCAATCTTGATGAGAAGACCTATGAGGGACTGTGGGCTTTTGCACGTAAAGTGGCCAAGGCTCTCGGGACGGCAGTCCCCTGCAAGAGGGTCGGAGTCGCAGTGCTCGGCATGGAAGTGCCTCATACACATATCCACTTGGTCCCTTTGCAGACCGAGGGGGATATGGACTTCAGGAAGCCAAAACTGGAAGTGTCCCCGGAGGAGCAGACTGCGATAGCCGGGGCGATATTGTCTGCTTATGAAAGTCTTTAGATATATTGCGCTTGCTGCCGCATCGGCAGCGGCGCTTTCGTGCTCGCATTCTGCGAGAATAGACGGGACGGTGGCGGATTATCCGCAGAGCCCTGTCGTTGTGAAACTCTTGGATGTCAATACTTACAAGGTGCTTGATACGGTCATGACGGATGCCGCCGGCCGTTTCTCCTGCAAGGTCGCCGTCGAAAAGGGCGAGCCTGAGTTTGTATACGCGTTCAAGGGCGATACCAAGATTGCCAGTGCGGTAGTCCTGCCCGGCGACAAACTTGTGGTCAAGACGGATACTCTCGGCCGTTATGATGTGGAGGGCTCGGAGGAGAGTCTGCTTCTCAAGGAAGTCGAACTCGCTTATTCCGCGTTCCTAGATGATGTCTCCAAGGCCATGGCTCCGTTGTCCCAGTCTGCGGACGGTACTGTGAATGCCGATGTCAGCCGTGAAGTCTCGTCCCTGTACCTGCAGTACTATCGCAAGGCTCTGTCTTTCATCATGAAGCATCCGCACTCCATCACGTCCGTGCCCGTATGCTTCCAGAATGTGACAGAGGGTTTCCCTGTGTTCAATACCAATACTGACGCGATACGCTTCCGTGCGCTTGCCGACTCTTTGTCGACGGTATATCCGGAGTCTAAATATGTCAAGGCCCTGGTCCGTGAGACGGAGCGCCGTGAGAAGATGCTGGCTCTGGAGGCCAATATCAGGTCTGCGCAGCCGAGCGGATTCCCGGACATCATCCTCAGCGATATGCAGGGACAGAAGTCTTCGTTGTCATCTGTGGATTCCAAGGTCGTCCTGCTGCATTTCTGGTCAGCGTCCGATGCGCAACAGAAACTCTTCAACCAGGATGTCCTCAAGCCGGTATATGCCAAGTATCACGACAAGGGATTCGAGATATACTCTGTCTCGCTCGATACTGACAAGTCCACCTGGGCGAGCGTGGTCAAGGCTCAGCAGCTGCCCTGGATCAATGTCTGCGATACCCGTGGCGCGGCATCCCCGTATGTGGCTACATACAATGTGGCATCCCTGCCGCTGTCGTATCTCATCTGCAACGGAGAGTTGAAAGGCGAGAAGATAAGCGATGCCAAAGGGCTGGAGGCATTCCTCGCCAAGAATCTGAAATAATGATTTAGAAAAGTTTCTTTGAGCTCACAGTCGCGGTGAACTCCTTGAGATAGAAAGGTTCGAAGTACGCTATGTCTTTGAACCTTTTTTGTTTGTATTCCTCATCGGCGATTGTCGCCATCGCGTCTGCCCTCGGGCAGCACTGGACGAAAGAGGCGTTCTCGGAACTGATGACGGAACTGCATTTGCCTGCGCCGTCTCCTATAAACAGTACCTTGCCTTCGGATAGTTCCTTGGCGAAACTGTCCTCCGTGACGATTACCGGCTCCGTCTCGGAGAGTCTCCTGCCGTCCGGGGTGAATGCCGCCGAATATACCTCCATGCGCCGGGCGTCTATCATTGGGACGATGTATCTGCAGTCTTCGCCGACGACTCCGTCAATGCGTGCCTGCGCGGCGAGAATATCCAGTGTGCCTAAGGCTATCAGGGGAATGCCTGCTCCGAAGCAGAGTCCTTTTGCTGTCGAGGACCCGACCCTGAGGCCCGTATATGACCCGGGGCCCATGCTGACGCATACCGCATCGCAGTCTGTGACGCTCAACCCGCAACTTTTCAGTACATCCTCTATGTAGGGGGCTGTCATGGATGCGTGCATCCTGGGTGCGTCGCTTTCCTTGTAGGCTACGACCTTGCCGTCCTCGGCGAGGGCTGCGGAACAGAGCGAAGTGGAAGTCTCTATCAGTATGATTCTGGCCATGTTACAATTTAAAGAGAAGAGCCTTGAGGTAGGGGAATATCGTGTATGCGATGTCCCGTACCGGGGCGTATAGTTTGGATTCTGCGAGCACTCCCTGGCTGATGAAAGGGAAATGCGCGTTGACACTGTCTATGATTATGATTGCGATACCGACCACGAGCACGGCTGTGCACAGGCCGAATACCAGCCCGAGCAGGTGGTCGACCCATCCGAGGCTGGCGAAGCGGAACAGCCCCTTGAGCAGTTTCCCCAGCAGGGACATGAGCAGTATGACGATGACAAGCACCGCGACAAAGCCTATGATATGCAGTGTGGATTCCGGCATTTCGCCGAAATGCTCCATGAGTTTCTCGCATGCCATCTCCGAGAAGTGGAATGCCAGCCAGACCCCGGCGACCAGTCCGACCAGTCCGAAAGCCTGTGAAATGACCCCTTTGAAAGCACCGTGAATCATGGCGGGAACCACG
>CAZKRZ010000033.1:0-2332 GCA_964555325.1 uncultured Muribaculaceae bacterium | reverse complement strand
TTGTTATCTTTGCCTACTGCAAAATTAGGTATTTTTTGGAACAATATTCGGATGGCATTCAAAGAATATAAGAGTTTGGATATGGTCGCTGTCGGCAATGAGATGCTGGACAGGTGGCGCAATAATGACGCATTTGGGAAATCCCTCAAGTTGAGAGAAGGTGCTCCGGAGTTCATATTCTTCGAAGGACCGCCGTCAGCCAACGGCAAGCCCGGCATTCATCATGTCATGGCACGTTCTATCAAGGACTCCATTTGCCGTTACAAGACGCAGACGGGGTATCGTGTGGAGCGTCGTGCCGGATGGGATACTCACGGTCTCCCCGTGGAACTGGGTGTGGAGAAGAAACTCGGTATCCACAAGGAGGATATAGGTGTCAAGATTTCCGTAGAGGAGTATAACCGTGTCTGCCGCAGCGAGGTGATGAAATACACCCGCGAGTGGGTGGAGATGACAGAGCGCATCGGCTATTGGGTCGATACTGACAATGCCTATATCACTTACGACAACCGATATATCGAGACCCTGTGGTGGCTGCTCCGTCGCATATACGACAAGGGGCTGCTCTACAAGGGTTATTCAATACAGCCGTATTCTCCCTCTGACGGTACGGGACTCAGCACTCACGAACTCAACCAGCCCGGTTGCTACAAGGATGTTACCGACACTACGGTGACCTGCCAGTTCGAGGTTGTCAGGAATGACAGGTCTGAGAAGTTCTTCGAGCCTGGGCTGCCGCTGTATTTCCTGGCGTGGACGACTACCCCCTGGACACTTTCGTCCAACACGGCTCTTTGCGTCGGTCCCAAGATTACCTATGTCAGAGTGAAGGGCACCAACAAGTACACTGGCAAGGAAGCGGTGTATGTGCTGGCAAAAGACCTGGTGGGTAACTGGTTTGACGCGAAGAAGTCAGACTATGAAGTGCTCCCCGGAGAATGGACTGGTGCCGAACTGGAAGGCATTGACTATGTTCAACTTATAAAATGGCTTAAGCCCCTCGAGGAGGGCGCGTTCAGAGTGATTCTCGGTGATTATGTCTCTACGGAGGACGGTACCGGTATAGTGCATATTGCACCTACTTTCGGTGCGGATGACAAGAGGGTCGCTGCTGCCGCCGGCATTCCGCCGATGATGCTGCTGGACAAGAACGGCAAGAATCAGGCTGCCGTCGACATGACGGGCAAGTTCTATGCTATCGAAGACCTTGATCCGGATTATGTCCGTGACTATGTGGATCCTTCATACTCGGAGGTCGCCGGACGCTATGTCAAGAATGCGTTTGATGACAGCCTGCCCGCAGACGCTCCCACTCTCGATGTGGATATATGCGTGATGCTCAAGGCTGACGGACGTGCATTCAGCATACAGAAGCATGTCCACAGCTATCCCCACAGCTGGCGTACTGACAAGCCGGTGCTCTATTTCCCGCTCGACGCATGGTTTATCAAGACCAGTGCAGTCAAGGACCGCATGGTCGCACTGAACAAGACCATCGAATGGAAACCCGAGTCTACCGGAACGGGTCGTTTCGGCCAGTGGCTTGAGAATGTCCAGGACTGGAATCTCTCGCGCAGCCGTTACTGGGGTACACCTCTCCCTATCTGGCGTACGGAGGATGCCAAGGAGGAGAAATGTATCGGTACCGTCAAGGAACTCTGGCAGGAAATCGAAAAGGCTGTCGCCGCCGGTGTCATGGCGGAAAACCCTCTCAAGGCTGCCGGTTTCAATCCGGACGACATGTCCAAAGAGAATTATGACAAGATAGACCTTCACAGACCGTATGTGGACGCCATCAAACTGGTCTCCGATACAGGGCGCGTGATGACGCGCGAGGCGGATCTCATCGATGTGTGGTTCGATTCCGGCGCGATGCCGTATGCACAGGAGGGGCTGCGCAATGCGGATTCTTCCAAGTTCGGATGCACCGCCGATTTCATCGCCGAGGGTGTCGACCAGACCCGCGGATGGTTCTATACCTTGCATGCAATACACACGATGGTGGGCGATACGCCTGCTTTCAAGAGGGTAATATCCAACGGACTTGTACTCGACAAGGACGGCAACAAGATGAGCAAGCGTCTCGGCAATGCCGTAGATCCTTTTGAGGAACTCGACAAGTACGGTGCCGATGCCTTGAGGTGGTATATGCTGACCAATGCGCAGCCTTGGGACAATCTCCGCTTCGACGAGGCCGGAGTGGACGAGGTCAGGCGCAAGTTCTTCGGTACGCTGTACAATACCTATTCGTTCTTTGCCCTCTACGCCAATGTGGACGGCTTTGATCCCAAGGCGGAAAAGGTCCCCTATGCGGAGCGTCCCGAGATTGACC
>CAZKRZ010000032.1:0-11523 GCA_964555325.1 uncultured Muribaculaceae bacterium | reverse complement strand
CCAGATGAGTTCCTGCGCCGACACCGCCTTGAAACGGTCGGGCAGCTGATCCATACAGGCCTGCGCCGCAGCGGCCGAGCGTAGTCCGGAGAATGCGCTCCAAGCATGGACACAGCACATTGAGAATGACGGTTGGTCAAAAGGCTCCCACGCACTCATCGACTGCGCCACCTGCTGGGGGTTGCCGCCGCCGACCTCTACCGACAAGCCATTCCATAATGTATATCTGGCACTTATTATAGGTATGTCATAGCCTTTTTTGTTGGTGCACCATCTGATTTCGCCTTCTCCCCCTGTATACGGAGAATACTGGATGACGACTATGCCCTCCAGCTGGTCATTGGCATCGACGAATGCCTGATATGCCTCCATAGCATCCGAGCAAAATGCCCTCCAGGAGATGAGATGCAGGACTTTGAGCCTGTGCTGGCGCATGTGCACCGCCGTACGCCTTGCTATAGTGGCGAGGCTCGACTCGAGACGATCTGTCTTGCGCGCATAAGTGTCCGCATAGAAATAACCGCCGCCAAAGGTCTCCATAAGCGTGTTTTCCTCGCCGCAGAGACCGAAGAGATGCGTATATCTGTCCGGAGCGAGTTCCGCGACCGCCTGGGCAGGCAGACCATAGCTCATCTGCACCGCGGCACGCTCTTTCTGCACATAGAAATCATTCACGAAGCCGTCACCCATCACCCACTGATAGTTGTCGCCGTCACTGAGGAAGAATGAGACAAAATTTTTCTGCTCGTTATAATCGATGTCTCTGGGATTGAGGACCGGAGCCAGGGAGACAGGCTGACGCTGACGCGAAGCGGCGGATGTCAGAGGATGATTGTAACTCCAGTCCGCAGCCAGCATCAGATGACCATATTGAGAGACCTTGCCGACAAACTCATCCTCGCCGAACTCTCCGCTCTCCCATCCCAAAACGAGAGAATTGGGCTCGAGCCAAGCCAGGATCTCATCGAACAGTTTGCTGTTCATGCCTGCCGAGGTCGTCCCCTGCTTCTTGTTGAGATTGAATGTAAAGAGACGATTGCAGATGGCGTAGTCCCTCAGTTCTGCAGTGCCGACCGGCATGACTACGAGAGACTTGTTGGAGCACTTGTCCTTAAACTCATTCCAGGCATCCTGGGTGGTCTTTTCGCGCGCGTCATAAGTCATTGTGAGACCAGGGAAACGGTCGCGGAGCGAGACATCCACTATCACGGACTGATACACATGCGCCGCCACGGAGGCGACGACGGCACTCTCCGGATTTTTCTCCACATCTGTCAGAATATATCCGTGAATGAGGCCCTTGACCTGCACATCCGTCCCGTTTACGGGCGAATATGCATTGAGAATCAACTCGTATGCGGTCTGACGACCTATCTCGTGCCCGAGTGCAGCCTTGCTCTTGTCATAGGACTGGGAATTTATGTCCAGCCATACAGCCACATCCGTGCGGTTTTCCTGGAACGCCCCGTTGACAACACCTGCCAGAGACTCGCACAGCAACTGGTAAGGAAGTCCGTGCTGCTTCATGTCCACGCAATTCCAATACAGTTCCGGAATCCTTGATGACTCCGGGATATAAAACTGGTCTGCATTTTGTATGGGATCGTGCACATCCTCGTACACTGCAGCGTCTGCCGAAGAGGGCGGTATCACGACACCGTTATCCTGAGGACGGCATGCCGATGACATCAGAGAGGTCACCAGTGCAAGTGTAATCAAAAGACCCGAGTTGGACATTAGTTCGCGTGTTTTTACAGCAAAGTAAAGCCCCATGTATTAAAAAACGGGTTAATTAACCCTTATCTAAAATAATAATTTGGGTTAATTGCGCAGAAAATGTACATTTACGGGCAAATAACGAAAGCAATGAAACGGGGTATCATTCTAATAATTCTTGCACTGTACTGCCTTGCCGGCCATAGCCAGGGGCTTCATTTCCGCGGATCCGACCATCAGATTTCGGACAGGACCAGCATGATTATCCATCCGCACAAAGGATTCAGGGACTCGCTGGTACTACGTTTTGATTTCTCCCCTACACAGGAAAACGATGTAGGATTTATTTTCAGAGTCGGGCGATGCAGCGAAGAGAAGAGCCCGGGAGGATTATGTCTGTATATGGACAGCATGGGAGCAGACTACGCGTTCCAGATAATATTGGAGGGAGAGCGCTGCATTCTGGACCTCACCATCCCGAGAGCAAGCGTGCACGACGGCAAGTATATCCCGGTCAGTTTCAAGATGGACCCGACAAGGGACAGCGTATTCCTGGCTATCGGCAACCATTCTGCCGCAGGCAGTCTCGCATTCCAGGCTCGCGCCAAGACATTCCTCTGCCTCGGCAAGAACGAATATAGAATAGATGTACCGGCATTCGACCTGAGGAATCTGTCCATCACCATGGACGACGACATCATCACATTCCCCCTGGACGAGGATTCCGGAAATACGGCGTCCAGTTCCAAGGCATTGATCAGCGCAAAGGTAAACAATCCCGAATGGCTCAACCGGGACAGGCTGCACTGGAAAAAGCGCCACACGCAGACCAGTGCAGGATTCCTGACCTGCGGATATGACGCCTCGAGGCACGAGGTGTACATGATTTCCAAGGACTCCTTGATCCGATACCCCATAGGCAAAGGAAGCATCTCAGCCATCAGGACCAGAGAAGCCAACCCTGTCAGGACATTGCTCGGCTCGAGTTTCCCATGCAACGGAGGCTACTGCTGTTATGAGGCATACTACGAAAACGATGTCGCGGACAACACTGCCACAATGGCATTCCTCACCACAGAGGGAGACTGGACAAGCCTCTCCAGCCACCGCCTCCCTACCCAGCTGCACCACCACAATCTCATAACCGACGCGCTCCGGCACAGACATTATATATACGGAGGCTTCGGCAACCGCCAGTACAACGGACTGTTTTATCATCTGGACGCGGAAAATCAGTGGACGCCTGCCCCGGGACTGTCCGGGGATACTGTCCACCCAAGATATTTCGCTTCCGCGAGCTGGGATCCCCACACGGACAAGATCTATCTATTCGGAGGAATGGGCAACGAGAGCGGCAACTCCGTCTTGGGACGCCAATACATGTATGACCTCTTTGCCATCGACCCGGTCACTTTCGAGGCCAGAATGTTGTGGAGACTCCCCCAGCAGTCGCCCAACAAGGTCCCTGTCAGGAATATGGTACTCCCCGGGGATTCGTGCTTCTATACACTGATGTATCCCGAGAGCAACACGGAGACAGAACTCCAGCTCTGCTGTTTCTCGCTGCAGGACGGCACAATGCAGACATACGCCGACGCCATTCCCATGAATTCGGACAGGATACTCACCAATGCCAATCTCTACTATGACGAGGCGCTCTCCAAACTGATTGCAGTCATAGAAGAGTCCTCAAACGACATTGACTCCAAGGTGACGGTCTACACTCTGTCCTTCCCTCCCCTAAAGCGGAGCATTTCGACAGTAAACAGGCAGAGAATACAGTTATTCATAGGTATGCTGTCCGTATTGCTGATTTTGTGCGGCGGCGTGATAGTGTACGCCCGCCACAAAGCCAAGAAGCGCAGGCCGAAAGGCAGCATTCCGGCAGCGGCCCTGGAACCGCTCAAGCCACAGCCTAATTCCATTTCCCTGTTCGGAGGCTTTGCCGCCTACGATGCAAGCGGCAATGAAATCACTACGGAGTTTACGGAGAAGATACGCCATCTGCTGTTGCTGATACTCCGCGGCGGAGACAAGGGCGTGAGTTCCAAACGCATACATGCCCTTCTCTGGCCAGACAAGGACAATGAGCACGCCAAGAACCTGCGCGGTGTCACGATGAACAAGTTGCGCAAGGCTCTGTCCTGCATGGAAGGTGTCAGTATCGAATACGAAGACGGATATTTCACGCTCAAAGGCGAGGAACCGTTCAAATGCGACTATCTGATGTTCCGCAGCATACTGAACGACGAACACCCCGACATGAATATGCTCGTAAGAATCCTGTCCAAAGGCAAATTCCTGCTCGGAGAGTCCGACCCTCTGTTTGACAAGATGAAAGATGACACCGAGCAGCAGATACTGCCTGTCATACAGAATGAGATGAAACGCCGTCTGGAGATGAAAGAATACGCCAATGCAATCCTCTGCGCGGACATTCTCTTCAACATAGACTGCCTGGACGAAGACGCCCTCAAGGGCAAGGTGCTGGCATACAGACTATTGGCCCGCGAGGACGAAGCGCGCGTCTGCTACCAGAGTTTCATCTCGCAGTACAAGCGCGAATACGGAGAAGAATACACCACCTCCTACGAAAATCTTTAACGCTGCAGCAGGGGCGAGGGATTACAGCCTCTCGATCTTGACGAGTTCGATTTCGAAGATGAGGGTGCTGTTTGCAGGTATGTCGTCCATGCGGGTGGAGCCGTAGCCCCACTTGGCAGGGATGCAGACCTCCCACCTGTCGCCCTCGCACATACGCGTCAAGGCTATCTGCCAGCCCATAATGAGTTCGCGTATCACGAAGAGCCCGGGCAGATTGTCCCCCTCTGTCGTGTCGAAGACCGTCCCGTCGATGAGACGGCCGGTATAATGGACATAGACTATGCTCCGCGGAGTGGGTTTCCTGCTGCCGCGCCCCTCGCGCAACACACGGTACATCACGCCGTTGTCCAGCACGACAACGCCCTCTTCCCTTGCCTTTGCCTGCAGGTACTCCTCATTGGCTATCTTGTACAGATCCGGTTTCTTGTTCTTTTTACGGCTCATAACTATCTTGTTTCCTGATTATTACATTCAATGACGCCTGACTCCTCGGACAGGAGCGGCCTCGAGCGGATCATCCGGCCAGGAGTGTTTGGGGTAACGGCGGCGGAGTTCCTTTCGCACCTCGAAATACGTCCCACCCCAGAAACTGCGCAGGTCACTCGTCAGCTGCACAGGCTTGTATCCCGGAGAGAGCAGTTCCATCAGCACGGGCAGCCTGCCGGCGTCCACCGCAGGCGTATCCGTCATGCCGAAGCACTCCTGCAGACGCACACGCAACACAGGAGCGTCTGCCCCCTGACGATATTCGAGACGTATCCTGCTGCCGGTCGGCACTGTCACATGCGAGGGCGCCAGCCGCTCGATTTCCTGCCTCATGGCATGGTCCATACGGCTCCATATCACCTCGCACATATCTATCTTCTTCAGTTGCAAGGCATTGACCGCATCCCCTATGAATACCGGTCCCCATTCGTCCGCTGACGCGAGAATGCTGTCCGTGCCCACATCGGGAATATCCATCTCCGGATGCCATGCCGACACGGCGGCGATACGGCGCTGCAGATTGCAGACTTCTTCGGAAAAATCGAACATCGAAAGCCCCTCCTTGCGCGCGGCATCGCAGATGACCTGCACATTCCGCCCTTTGTCACCGTCAGAAACCGGCTCGGACGACAGCAGCAGACTCCCGAGGCGCGTCTCCATACGCGCAACGACCTTGCCTGCCTTAGAGTCCCAGGACACATTCTCACGCCGCGTCGCAAGCGGCTCTATATCAGACAGTGACACCGGGCTTGCGAGGAATACGCGCCCTACTCCGCCAGGCCTGGAATTCATAGCGGAGACGGCTATCCATTCGCATGCGCAAATGGGGTCAGAGGGCTCTACAGAGACTATCTCTCCGCCGGACAAGCGGAAGCGTCCCACGCCCTCCGACCAAGCCTGCCCTACCCTCTCCGGATATGCTGACGCCACGACAGCGCCTATCTCATAGGGATTTGCCGCATCATTGTCCTCCTGCGCCCTGACCATGGACAAATATTGCCCGGCAATGCGTATAATGCCCGACCATCTCCCCGGCGACGAGGAGCGCCTGGCGCGTCTGAGAGCATTTATACGGATGTCAAGACCCACCTCATCAGACTGCGCGAGAGGGTCCCTCTCTTCGAGAACAGCCGCAATGTCCGCGGCGAGAGATTTGGCGCGCGGTGTGGACGCCGAGACAAGCATCTGTGCTATACGAGGATGGCACGGCAGCGCGGCGAGAGCCTTGCCATGCGCGGTGATACGCCCGCCCTCCTCCGTCGCGGCAAGAGAGCGCAGCAGAGACTGCGCCTGCAGCACACGCGGTCTGGGCGGAGTTGTCAGCCACGGCAGTGCCATAATATCATTCTCCCCAAATGCCGCCGCGTCCAATATGAGCCCGGAGAGATCCGCATCGAGTATTTCAGGGCTGCGGACTGCAGCCATACGCGCTTCGGTAGCCATGCTCCACAGACGATAGCACACCCCCGGAGCCACACGCCCGGCACGGCCGCTGCGCTGGTCCGCCATATCGAGGCTGACACGCACCGTCTCGAGACGGCTCAGACCGCTCCTCGGGTCGAATACCATCTTGCGGCACAGACCGCTGTCCACCACGACCCTCACGCCCTCAATGGTAATGGAGGTCTCGGCTATCGGAGTCGCCAGCACGACTTTCCTCTCCCCTGCCGCGCTCGGCGCAATGGCTGCCCGCTGCTCCTGCTGCGACAGCATTCCGTACAGTGGATACAGATGAGTGTCACCGAGAGAGCCGTCGAGAGATTCGGCACAGCGGCGTATCTCCCCCTCGCCCGGCAGGAATGCGAGAATGTCTCCGTCATGCGTCGCATGGGCGGCTCTGACTGCGCGGACGACAGCCGGCACGCAGTCTTCCGGGGCGACATCCTCGGCAGAGCGTATCAGTTCCACAGGAAACATACGCCCCTCGCTCTCTATCACAGGAGCATCGAAAGTCCTGGACAACAGCGCAGTATCTATAGTCGCCGACATCAGGACAATACGCAGGTCCTCCCTCAGCAGAGCCTGGCTCTGGAGCGCGAGGGCGAGAGCCTCGTCACACTGGAGGCTGCGCTCGTGGAATTCATCAAAAATGACGACCGACACGCCCTCGAGCGCGGGATCGTCTATAAGCATACGCGTGAGTATCCCCTCCGTCAGCACCTCGATACGCGTCTCGGCAGAGACCTTGGTCTCAAAACGGATGCGGTATCCGACCGTCTTGCCCACAGGTTCGCCTATGCTTGCCGCCATCCTCCCGGCTATCTGCCGCGCAGCAATACGACGCGGCTCCAACATAAGGATACGGCCACTGTCAGGCAGCCCCTGGAGTATGGTCAGAGGGAGCACGGTCGACTTGCCGGCTCCTGGAGGCGCGGTTACGATGACGCGCGTGCTGTCGCCCAGCCGTCTGTTTAGCTCGGCGGATATGCCGTATGCCGGCAGTGTCATATTCCGATTGATTTAAGCCCCCAAAATTATCCAAACGGGCGCGAAAATGCAAATGACACCGCCGGCGGCCGGCATAACGAGGTCACTTCACCTTGAACTTGAACTCTTTGGCGTATTCCTGCAGAATCGCCAGCCTCAAAGAGCGGTCGCTGAGATTGTAGAGCGACGACCACTGCGTATGAGAGGTTGGAGTACCCTCCACAGAACCTTGGGAGACCTCGCCGAGAAGTTTCATAGCCTGATTCGCTGTAGGACGATAACCATATCCGGCCAGACGGACCGCGAGCGTATCATAACGGGCCCTGCCGTGCTGCGAATACTTGCTGCCGTGAGGAGTCTCCGACATTGCCGGCGAGAGATAGAAATTGGTTACATAGCGGCAGGTGTCCGCCCCGCGTATGACATCCATTTCCGAAGGGATGTCACTGCCTTTCGGGCAGACGTATTCAACTGTGGCATAGTCGCCTGTAGCATCCGCCATAAAGAAATGGTAACTGCCCTTGGAGGCCATCGCCATATTGACATTGTACTCATTGAGCATATCTATGGCCTGGTCTACCGTAGATACCCTGTCGAGCAGCATTCGCATTGTGGTGGATGTGCTCGTACGATGTTTACGATCGGGATAGTTCTGCTGCGCCGGAGTGCCGTCGAGCGCAAGTATTCCTATGGCGAATCCGTCCTCGTTGATACCATCCATTATCACATAAGGAGCTCCTACCAGCGCGGAAATATCCGTCTTGCCGTCATTGTAGAAGCCCTGGAAGTAGCCCAACCAATAAGAATCCGCTATCGACACGGATTTCTTGCCTCCCTTGGGAGAAGTGTGCAGGACAATGGCAGAAATAGGCAGGTCACCTTCTCCTGTAGTCGGATTCCTGTGCCTGTAATCAAAGTTGCGACCCATCAGGAAATCACCGCTGCCGGCCTCGCGGACGGCAAACGCACTGCATCCTGCCCCATAGCCCATATCTACAGACTTGGAAGGCATCTTGTCGAAAAGCGTCTGGAATACAAAGGCCTGCAGGTCTGTTGTCGTGACCGGTCCTGCCTCGAGCACCTCATCGAGCTTGTAGTCCGCAGTATAGTGCATCTCATAAATGCGGCCCGTGCCGTCCAGGTCCTTGAGCGAGCGGACGGTCTCGATTTTAGCCTTGTCTGTTATATAGACAGCGGGATTGTCGGATTGGGGCTCGTCTTTGCCTTTATCATCGCAAGAGACAGCCGCCAGGCAGCAGGCAAATACAAGGCCTGCAATGTCAAAAAATCTAATTTTCTCCATTTGGATTCATTTGGTTTTTAATACCTGCCAAATATGGCGTCACCCAACGACTTATCAAAACAAATGACACCTTGATTTTCGTCAAAAACAATTAATTTTGTACCTCAAAAAACGTCAAAAATAACTTTACATGCACGAGAGACATCTTTTATCCGGCATTTTGGCATTCCTGCGACGCCTGATGCACAAAGATGACAGCATTCTGGGCAGGCAGCGTCTGCTGCTCATGCTGTTCTGCTATTTGCCTACCATAGTATACCTGTTGGTGTGCATAATGGATCTGGCAGGCCCGGACGATGTCTTTTTTGACTATACCCACGGAGTTTTCCTGGCCGTCATCACGATATTCTCAATATTGTTTTTCCGCGACAAGGCCGACACCGTCACCTGCCTGAATGCATTCACCATTACGGGACAGAGCCTCGTCTCTTTGGAAATGCTGTATATCGCCGCCAGTCCGACTATCGACAACGAGATGCTGATAATGGCCAATGTCGTGCTGCTCGCCCTGAACGCAATGATTTCCATGGCGGCGTACCTCAAATGGACCACCGTCGCACTCGCAGCGGCGACCTCATTAACATATTTGTTTTGTGCATTCATTTCGCAGAGTTTGTCTCTGTGGGGATTTGCCATCGTATTCATCATAGCATTCTCATCCCTGGGCACGATAGGTCTCCTGATGGCGAAGAATTACGAGCGGCTCGCCAGCGAAAATAGGCAATTGAAGAAGAGCGAAGAGGAGTTGCTCAGCATCATGATATTGAAAAAGGAAGACATCGTGGCCTGCATATCATTGGCTGCAGACAAGCATTCCGATACGGAATCGTACAGGCTGATAGAGCAGCTCGACAAGAAAACCAGGCGCAACCTGCTGAACAATATCGGCGCCTACCTCCAGGCGCGGAACTATGACCAGACCAATGTCTCAAGCGCATTCCCGGAACTGTCCGAATCCGAAAAGGAGATATGCAGCCTCGTGCTGCAAAACAAGAAACTGACAGAGATATGCACCATACTCGACAAGACGGAGAGCAATATCAGCACCCAGCGCGCCAATATCCGCAAAAAGTTGGGGCTGTCGCACGAGGACAATCTGAAAGAATGCCTGCAGGCACGCATGTATGAGCACATCGACATCCCCAAGCCCACGCGACACGGCAGGAAAAGAATAATATAGCAACGAGAGACATGGACATCGCCATAATAGGGGCAGGAGCGGCAGGATGCTTCTGCGCAATAGAGACCAAAAGGCTCCACCCGGACGCCACTGTCACCATATACGAATCCAAGAGCCGCCCGATGGCAAAACTTGCCGTCACGGGCGGTGGACGCTGCAACATCACCAACACATTCGCCACGGTCCGCAGACTCCAGGATGTCTACCCGAGGGGCGAGCGGCTCCTCAAAAAGGCATTCGCGACCCTGTCCCCCACCGACACGGTGAAATGGTGGGAAAAGGCCGGCGTCAGACTCGTGTGCGCCGACGGACAGCACATATTCCCTGCATCGCAGGACGCCATGCAGGTCGTAAAGACACTCGCACGCCTCATAGAGAGGCTCGGCATCAGCCTCAAATGCGGCTCCAAGGTGACATCCATAGAGGCAGAGCCGGAGGGAAAGTTCCGTATCGGATTTGCCGAGGGCGTAGTGGTGACGGCTGACAAGGTCGTCGTCACGACGGGAGGCGCAGCCACCGCCATGCTGTCCGGACTCGACATCCCCATTGTCAGCCCTGTGCCGTCACTGTTTTCGTTCAAGATAGAGGACGCATCACTCAAGAGCCTGCAGGGCAGCGTGATAGACAATGTATCCGTCAGCCTGTCCGGCGGCAAGTACCGCTCGGAGGGTACGCTGCTGGTCACGGACTGGGGCTTGAGCGGCCCTGCCATCCTCAAACTCTCCTCGTACGGGGCGCGCGTTCTCGCGGACAACGCATGGAAAGCCACCCTCGTCATCAACTGGCTCTCCCTCTCGGAGGTGGACGCCCGCAATCTCGTATCAGAAGGCCTTGCCGACGGCAAGAAAATGATAGCGACCACCGTCCCCGAGGGGCTGACCCACAGGATATGGAAACATCTCATATCCAGGGCGGGACTGCGCCAGGACATCAGATGGGGCGAAATGGGGAGCAAAGGCGTCAACAGGCTGGTCAATGCCTGCATAGCCGACACCTACGCCGTCACCGGCAGAGGCACGTTCAAGGAGGAATTTGTCACTGCAGGAGGAGTGTCCGCGGCTGCAGTGCGCCCGGAATCACTCGAATCGCGCACATACCCGGGGCTTTTCTTTGCCGGAGAAGTGCTTGACATAGACGGCGTTACAGGAGGGTTCAACCTCCAGGCCGCATGGTCCACCGGATACCACGTCGCACAGCATATCGCCCGAGCGCCGGGAATTTGAACGTCACGGACGCGCGGTGAGGACATCGAACAAGCCCTCGCAGCCGCGCAGTATATCCTGGAATGTCGTCTCGAAATCCCCTGTATACCAGGGATCTGCCACATCCCTGCCACGCCCGGCATAGGACATCATCAGATGTATCTTGCGCTCCGGGTCTTCGGGGATAATCCGGCTGATAAGACGCATATTGGACGAGTCCATGCAGATAATCAGATCGAAACGCCCGTAATCCGCTGCCGTGACCTTTCTCGCCCGTTTGGACGGGTCAAGGCTCACGCCATGCAGGCTGAGGCAACGTTTAGCCGGAGGATAGACAGGATTGCCGGTCTCCTCGTCCGACACCGCCGCCGACTCGATATGGAACAGTTCTTCCATCCCCCTGGCACGCACCAACGCCTTCATTATAAACTCAGCCATAGGGCTGCGGCATATATTGCCGTGACAGACAAACAGGATATTCATATTCAGATACTTATATTATCCCATTATCCATTTGCCGACGACGGGGATACGGCGCACCGCGACGCACACCACAGCCACTGCTGTGAATGACAGCACTGCGGAGGAGAGCATCTGCACCGGAG
>CAZKRZ010000031.1:0-11661 GCA_964555325.1 uncultured Muribaculaceae bacterium | reverse complement strand
TCGCAAAGGTACTCACTTACTTTCATTTCCATACACAGGGTTTTCCCCATGAGCCTTTTACCGGGTCAGTTCCGGAAGTGAGCGCAGGACTTCTGTCCAGAGAGCTTTTGCTCCGGCGGCGGCAGGATGTATGCCGTCAGGGCTGAGCATGCCTTCGTACCAGTCCATATCCTCGCTGCCCCAAGGCTTTGCACCCACGGCAGCCGCCCAGTCTATATATCGCACGCCGCTTTCCTTGATGACGGCATTCTTGAATCCGTGGTTGCGCTGCGGCACGGTTGGGACAGTGCAGACCACAGGAGTGATACCGTGCTCGTCGCACAGGCTGCAGAACTCGTCAAAACACCTCTTCCAGTCGCGGTTGAGCCGCTTGCCCGAATCCCTGTCATTCATACCGAGCATCCAGACCGCTATCTCCGGCCTGCCGTATTTCAAGTCGTTGCGGAAGCACTCTATGAATGTGCCGCTTGCTCCGCCGGGCAGGTGGTCTGCCATCCAGCCCTCCGTATAGCCTTCCTGGACCATGTAGTATGGCCAGCGCTCGGGGTCCACTTCGGAGAAATAACTGTCCCCGAGAAACCATATCTTCTCGCATGCCGACCCACGCAGGAATGACAACTCCGCCTCCATGCGTCCGTTGCCGTCATTGGTGAGCGAGGGATAGCCTCCGCCGTCCCAGGGCAGTTCTATGCTGAATTCACGGCCTCCGTTGCGCACGGATACGGTAGCATTCTCGTATCTCTGGCGCGTCGTTACATCCAGATGCAGTTTCTTTCCTATGTTCAGACCATGAGCGACAGCCGCTGTCGTCGTGATAGCGTTGGTCCCGAGATCCTCGCACCATCCGTATCTCTGTATGATGAGGGAGTCGGGGGTGAGCCGCATTTCCGTTCCCATAAACTCAGACAGAGTACCCCTGCGCATGGTGAGCCCCTCGAATCTGTCCTGGCATCTGACATCAGCACTGAACTCGGTGTTTGCGCGGACATAGCACAGCGAGAGCCTTGCCGTATCTCCGGGGGCGAGTGAGAATGTGCCCGTTTCCGGCCGTGGGGAATTGTCATTGCCGCAGCCGCAGGCCATCAGAGTGAGAGCGGCGCACATAAATGTGGCTGTAAATATCCTGTGCATCATAGTATTAATGGAAACAATACTTCAAAGGTAGCAAAGCGTTTGCGTGTGCACAACGGTTTTTTTGTTATTTTTGTTTTTCGCAACGCTTGGCGGATAATATCAGGATACAATGGTGAGGAGATTTGACGACTACGACTTGTCAGGGCACAATACTTTCCGCATGAGAGTCAAGTGCGCCTGCTATATCGAATACGATACGCAACGGGACTTGGAAGAGATTGATTTCGACAGTCTTCCGCGTCCTTTGCTACATGTTGGAGCCGGTTCCAATCTGTTGTTTACGGGGGATTTCCCCGGTACGGTACTGCATTCTGCCGTCAAATTCTTTAGAGTGGAGTCTTCCGGAGAGGAGACCGTGCAGGTGGAGGTCGGCTCCGGAATAGTGCTCGACGATTTCTGTTCATGGGCATGCGACAAGGGATTGTGGGGGATGGAAAACCTGTCCGGCATTCCCGGAGAGATAGGGGCTGCCGCCGTGCAGAATGTCGGTGCCTACGGCGTAGAGATCAAGGATGTCGTATCCTGCCTCAAATGCTATGACATCGTGGGCAGGAGGACTGAAATGCTGCGCGTCTCGGATTGCGCTTACGGGTATAGGGATTCGGCATTCAAGCATTCTCCTCTCAAGGGGAGATATATCGTGCTGTCGGTGATGTTCTGCCTGAGCCGTCTGTATCGGCCCAATCTCGCGTATGGCAATCTCGCCAGACTCTTTGAGCCCGGTTCGGAATTGACTCCCATACAGGTGCGCCAGGCCGTGCTGTCCGTACGGGCAGGCAAACTCCCTGATCCGGCAGAATTGGGCAGCGCCGGCAGTTTCTTCAAAAACCCTGTGGTGTCCGAAGATGAATATGCCCGTGTCTGCGCGATTGCGGAAAAGGAGGGCGTCTCGGAAGTGCCGCATTATGCCGTCCCGGACGGCTGTGTCAAGATACCGGCGGCGTGGCTGATAGACAATTGCGGCTACAGAGGCGTTGAAGAGGGCGGTGCGGCGGTATATGAGCGGCAGCCTCTGGTCATCGTCAACCGCAGCGGCAATGCGCGGCCGTCAGACATTCTTGCGCTCGAGGAGCGCATAATAGACGGCGTTTACGCCAAATATGGTATACGGCTGAGTCCGGAAGTGGAACATATCTGATTAGGAATGAGCAAGTTTATTATAGAAGGCGGTCATCGCCTATCCGGAGAAATAGTCCCGCAGGGAGCCAAGAATGAGGCTCTGGAAGTCATCAGTGCCGTGCTGCTCACGGACAGGAGCGTGACTATCGAGAATATCCCCGAAATCATGGATGTCAAGAATCTCATATCTCTGTTGAAGGATATGGGAGTGGAAGTGGTACGCCATGGCAAGGGCAGTTACACATTCACGGCAGCGAATATTGACCCCGAATACATCGGCGGAAAGGATTTTGTGAGCAAATGCGCCGCTCTCCGTGGTTCCGTGCTGGTGGTGGGACCTCTTCTTGCCCGTTTCGGCAGGGCGTATTTCCCCAAGCCGGGAGGAGACAAGATAGGCCGCAGGCGCGTGGATACGCATATCGACGGATTCTGCAAATTGGGAGCGACGGCCGAGTACGACCATGATCGCAGGGCTTATCTCTTAGAGGCGCCCAACGGGTTGAGAGGCACATACATGCTCCTCGATGAGGCTTCGGTCACCGGTACTGCCAATATAGTGATGGCGGCAGTCCTCGCAGAGGGCGTCACTACCATATACAATGCAGCCTGCGAGCCCTATGTCCAGCAGCTCTGCCGTATGCTCGTCTCGATGGGCGCACGCATAGACGGTATCGGGTCCAATCTGTTGACCATCCATGGAGTCGGCTCTCTCGGCAGGGCGGCTCATCGCATACTGCCGGACATGATAGAAGTCGGCTCATTCATAGGAATGGCGGCTATCTGCCGCAGTTCCATCACGATACGCGATGTCTCCTATGCCGATCTCGGCATCATTCCGGACAGTTTCCGCAGGCTCGGCATCAGGCTTGAGCAGAGAGGTGACGATATATATGTGCCCGAGCAGGAATCTTACGAGATAGAGTCATTTATCGACGGGTCTATCATGACACTGGCAGATGCGCCATGGCCGGGACTGACTCCGGACCTGCTCAGCGTAATGCTTGTTGTCGCCACACAGTGCAAGGGCAGCGTGCTCATACACCAGAAGATGTTTGAGAGCCGCCTATTCTTTGTGGACAAACTCATAGACATGGGAGCGCAGATTATCCTGTGCGATCCGCATAGGGCAGTGGTCATCGGACACGACCACCGTGTCAGTATGCGCGCCGGCAAGATGACATCTCCGGATATCCGTGCAGGTATCGCCATGCTCCTGGCTGCAATGTCGGCCAAAGGCACTTCCGAGATAGACAATATAGAACAGATAGACAGGGGCTATGAAGATATAGATGCCCGTCTCAACGCGTTGGGGGCGCATATTATCAGACAGTGACAGACTACAGCCATTTGTTTTCGGAGGATGTGCATTCGTTTATGAGGTCTCCTGTGAGGGAGATTTTCAAGCGGGTGGACCTCAATGCAATATACTCATTTGCCGGAGGCTATCCGGATGCGTCGACATTCCCCCTCGTGGAAATCGGACGTCTCTCGCAGTCCGTCCTGGACAAATATGGGGCTCGTGCCCTGCAATATGGTGCTACCCAGGGCGTGCCGGAGTTAAGGTCTGCCCTGTCGGCACGTTATGGTGTCCCTGTCGCCAATATACAGATAACGACATCTTCCCAGCAGGGAATAGATGTCTGCACGAGGGTCTTTGTCAATCCGGGCGATGTCGTGCTGACATCCGCACCGACCTATCTCGGGGCGATACAGTCGTTCAAATCCTATCGGGCGCATATAGTCTCCATGGATTCCGCGACAGAGAAGGAACTGGGGCGCGCCAAGTTTGCGTATGTGATACCAGACTTCTGCAATCCGAGCGGTGTGACCATGTCGGAGCAGGGAAGGCGCGGACTGGTGGCGCTGGCACGCAAATACAATTTCCTGATTATAGAGGACAGCCCTTACAGGGAACTCCGTTACGAGGGGGAGGATGTGCCGACAATATGGTCCATGGCGCCCGAGAGGACATTGCACCTCGGTTCGTTTTCCAAGGTCTTTGCTCCGGGATTCCGTCTCGGATGGATGTTCGGGGCGGAGGAACTGCTGGATCAGATCTATGTCTGCAAACAGTCACTCGACCTCTGTCCGCCCGTCTTTGACCAGTATATCGCTGCAGAGTATCTGGCAGAGGGCGGTCTGGAAGCCAATCTCCCGGCAACGATAGCATTGTACAGGCGCAAACGGGACCTGATGCTCTCGTTATTGGATAAATACATGCCCTCCGGGGTGGAATGGACGCATCCGGAAGGCGGTCTGTTCCTCTTCTTGACCCTGCCGGAGCATTGCGATACCATATCCATGTATGACAATGCGCTTTCAGCAGGCGTGGCGTATGTCGCAGGCGCATTCTTCTATATAGACGGGACGCACCGCAACACGATGAGGCTCAATTTCTCATTCGTCTCCGAAGACAGAATGGAGGCCGGCATCAGGATTCTTGCAGAAGTCTGTAGGGACGAGATGCGCAGGAGCGACGGCGGTCAATACACGCCGTTAAAGTAACAGGACAATCAGCAACAAGCATTATGGCATACTACAAATACAGCGGCGCCGGCAATACGTTCACTATCGTGGACGGCCGTGACGAAGAGCCCGAAATCCACGATATGGCCGGTATGGTCGACATGATCTGTACCGAGTTTACAACGGACGGGTTCATGATACTCAGAGATTCCGACAAATACGATTTCGCAATGGAGTTTTACAACTCCGACGGGTCTGGCGGTATGATGTGCGGCAACGGAGGGCGTTGCATAGTCGCATTCGCCGATTATATCGGCATCAAGCCGGCAAATGGAGAGAGTTATGTGTTCGAGGCTCCCGACGGTGTCCATGTCGGAGAGATTCTGGAGCGTGACGGACATTCGCGCATCGTGCGTCTAAAGATGTGCGATGTGCATGAGATGCACTATCATAAGGAACTCAGCGAAGCCCCTGTGGACGGATATTTCCTCGATACCGGCACACGCCATTTCGTGGTTTTCGATGACGAAGTCGATGACATAGCGGTGACTAAGGCAGGCTCTGTCATCAGGCATTGCAAGGAATTCGCCCCTGTAGGCGTTAATGCCGATTTCGTCTGCCCGTCCGAGGGTGGGCTCAAGGTGCGTACCTTTGAAAAAGGCGTTGAGGATGAGACACTTGCGTGTGGTACGGGCGTCGTCGCGAGCGCCATTGCGGCATATAGGCAGGGCATAGCCCCGAGTTCGTTGCAGGACGGAGTTGCCCATTATGATGTCAAGGTGCTCGGAGGCAGGCTCTCCGTGGATTTCAAGCCCTCTGACGATCCTGCCGAACCGATTGCCGGCGATGTCTGGCTCACCGGTCCTGCCGATCTGATATACATTGTCTGACACTGATTCCATATCCGCATAAATTGAACACTATGACAATAAAGTCCTCTATCATTGCCGCCGTCTGCGCCGGTATCGCGCTTTCCGCGTGCTCGTCTGCCCCGGAAGGTGAAATCTTTATCCCGGCCGTCAAACAGGCTGCTGTACAGATAGATACCCGTATCACTCCGGATATGCTCACTCTGGGCGAGAAGATTTCCCTTCTCTCCTGCAACATGGGTATTGAACGCCTCGGAGTGCCGATCTCGTTCTACTCGGAGGGTATGCACGGAATAGCCTATGGCGGTCCCTCCAACTGGGGACAGTACAAGCCTCTCCCCACGACGAGTTTTCCGCAGGCGTACGGTCTCGGAGCGACATGGGACCCGGAATTGCTGGAAAGGGTGGCGACACAGATTTCCATAGAGCAGAGATATTATTTCCAGAATCCGGTGTATGACCGCGCCGGTCTGGTCATGTGGGGACCCAATGTGGATCTCAACCGAGACCCGAGATGGGGACGCGGGCCGGAGACCTATGGCGAAGACCCTTGGCTCATATCGCAGCTGGCGATAGGCTTTGTCCGCGGAGCGCAGGGACCCGATCCGGACCACTGGCGTTCGGCGAGCGTGCTCAAGCACTTTATGGCCAACAGTTATGAGAATGAGCGTCATTCGGATTCCTCCGACATGTCGGAACGCCTCCTCCGCGAATACTACGGCTATACATTCTACAAAGTCGTCACCGACGGCGGCGCTCGCGGTATCATGACCTCCTACAACGCCGTCAACGGCAAGCCTATGACCGCCAGCCCCCTCATCCGTGACCTGATGATAGACGAATGGGGCAATGACGGTATCATCTGCTCGGACCAGGATGCGATGATGCGTATGGTGACCGTGCACAAGGCATACCCTGATTTCGCACATTCTGCGGCTGCAGGCATCAAGGCAGGCATTACCCAGTATCTCTCCGATGAGAAGGAAGACTCCCAGCAGGCCATACGCGATGCCTATTCGCAGGGGCTTATCGACGAGGCGGACTTGGACCAGGCTGTGCAGCGCAACCTCAATATCGAACAGAAACTCGGTCTGCTTGGCGGTGAAGACCCCTATGCCGGAATAGGCCGTGACGGCTCTCCCGTGCCCTGCTACGACCCTGCCGCTGTCGCGCTCTGCCGTGAAGTCACCGCCAAATCTGCCGTTCTGCTCAAAAACAACGGCATTCTGCCTCTGAATGCACGGGCTTACCGCAAGGTGGCGGTCATAGGCCCCAGAGTGGATACCGTTATGCAGGACTGGTACGGCGGCAATCCTCCTCACCGTGTCTCTATACTTGACGGTGTGCGTGAGGCGCTCGGACCTGATGTCGAGGTAGCCTATGAGACCGTGGACTTCTCCGGACGCGGCATCGCTCTCGCAGAAGAGTCTGACCTCGTGATACTTGTCCTCAATGACAATCCTGCACCCTGCCTTGACATCAACGGCAAGAATCCTGAAGTCGGCTGGGGCACGAGCCAGGTCATCAGCGACGGTATGGAGGCGGTTGACAGACAGTCGCTTACCTTGGCGCAGGAAGATATAGGCAAGATGATACTCAAGGCCAATCCCAACACCGTAATGGTACTCACATGTGCATTCCCCTATGCCATCAGATGGTCACAGGACAATATGCCGGCCATATTGCAGGTGACGCACGGCAGTGAGGAACTCGGTCACGGAGTGGCGGATGTCCTCTTCGGCAAGGTCAATCCTGCAGGACGCCTCACCCAGACATGGCCCGAGTCCATCACCGACCTCCCTCCGATTCCCGACTATGACATTACCAAGGGCCGTACATATATGTATGCCAAGGCGCGTCCTCTGTATCCTTTCGGACACGGACTGTCGTATACGACATTCAAATATTCCCGTCTTTCCGTCTCCGATATGGAGGACGGCGTTGTGAATGTAAGCGTGGATGTGACCAACACCGGTGACATGGACGGAGATGAGGTGGTGCAGTTATATGTGCAGTATCCTGATTCCAAGGTCCTGCGTCCCGAGCGCCAACTCCGTGGCTTTAAGAGGGTGCATATTCCCTCTGGTGAGACAGTTACGGTATCGTTCTGTGTTGAGGCCGAGGATCTCGCATGGTGGGATGAGGAGCGTCACGGATGGGTGATGGAGAGAGGACGCGTCCGCTTCCTCGCCGGTGCCTCAAGCTCCGACATCAGGCTTGAGAGAGTCGCCCGTATTTGATATTCCGTTCTGCCGGTATTCCATAGGCGAGCATCCTGCATGCCTGCGGAAATACCGGTAGAAATCCATCTGGTTCCTGAAATTCATCTCGTAGGCTATCTTCTTGACAGGTAGTCCGGTATGGCGCAGATAGTACTTTGCGTCCCGCATCACGTATGTAGTGATCCATTCGACGGCAGTGCGTCCGCTTTCGCGTTTGACGGCCGCTGACAGATACTTGGGAGTGAGCATCAACTGCGAGGCGTAAAACTCCAGGTCCCTGTGCTCTACATGATATTTGGACACCATTGTGACAAAACGTCCGCTCAGAGCGTATTCCTTTGCGCTCTGCGGAATCTGTATTTCCACCATCTCCGCCCACAGGTGCATAATCTCTATATTCATGGAGCGCAACATGTGTCCGAGACTCTTGACGCTGTCATCGTGGCTGGCGAGGATGATTGAGCGGAAGAGGTTGCGGAAATGGTGGATCAGGACCTTGTACTGCATAGTCGCCTTTATCATCCTGTGCTCGAATACCATCTGCGCCTTGTTCATGTCAAACTCCATCACGCGCAGGAGGTTGTCAGACAGCGCCATGACCCTGAGCATGGCAGGGGAGTTGATGTCTTTACGCGCAAACTTGATGATGTCCCCGTACAGCCCTATGATGAAATTGTCCTGTCTGACATGGAAGTCCTCCATGCCTATGGACATGCTGAAATCACCTGCCACGCAGTATATGCACACTATGCCCTCCACCCTCCTCGGGAACTCCATCTCTATATCCTTGCCGGCCGGATAATAGACATCCATGATCATGAAATCATCTCCCTGTGAGATGGTATGCGCTTTAGGGAAAGACTCCCGTATACTTGTCAAAGATAGAGTTTGCATTGTCCTTGAAAGGTATAAAAGTATAATACTATTCCCTCTCAAAGGTAATAAATGATTTCTTTTCGGCCAAAAAGTATAATGCACTCCGTTTTGTCAACGGATGCTTATGCCTAACTTTGACATGTACTTAAGACCGTTTCAAAACTGTTAAAATCTTGATGTTATGATACATTATTTTACCCGCCTGCAGAAACAGATGGCGGACAACTGGGACAGACCTGCCCTTTGCGATTATCACGGGGGCGGTTTTTCTTTCGGAGAGGTAGCTACACAGATAGCCAGAATGCACCTCCTCTTCGAGAAATTAGGTGTTAAAAAGGGTGACAAGGTAGCCCTCTGCGGACGCAACCAGGCCCGCTGGAGTCTCACATTCCTCGCAGTAAACACCTACGAGGCGGTAGTGGTGCCTATACTTGTGGACTTCCATCCCGACAGCATCAATGCGCTGGTGGACCACTCCGACAGCGTCATCCTGTTTACAGACAAAGAGGTCTGGAAAAAACTCGACAAGTCGAAGATGCCCAATGTCTCTCGCGTGATTTCCATTGCGGATTATACTCCGCTGTACATGCAGGACGAGGACAAGGAGATTTTTGACGGGCTCGACACGGCATTTGCCGACAAATATCCGGGTGGATTCTCTATCAAGGATGTAAACTATCCTGTTGACAATGACAAGGATATAGCCGTTATCAACTACACCTCCGGCTCTACCGGCGACCCCAAGGGTGTCATGCTGCGCTACGAATGCTTCAGCGCGAACATCGATTACGGACAGAACCGAGTGCCGTCCAACTGCAATGACAGCATGCTGTCCATATTGCCTATGGCGCACATGTTCGGAATGATGTTCGAGTTGCTGTATCCTCTCTGCGGCGGTACTCCTATCTACTATCTCGGCAAGACACCGTCACCGTCCGTGCTGATGAAAGCCATGTCCGAGGTGCGCCCTTACCTGTTTATCGCAGTGCCTATGGTGTTTGAAAAGGTCTACAACGGCAAGATCAAGCCCATGGTCAACAAGCCCTCAATCAAGTTCCTTACCCATGTTCCCGTGGTCAAGAATATCATATTCAAGAAGATACGCGAGACTCTCGATACCGCTTTCGGCGGACGAGTCAAGATTTATATCATGGGCGGCGCCGCCGTCAATCCGGAGGTCGAGAACTTCTTCCGCAAGATAGGTTTCCATTTCACCATCGGCTATGGTATGACCGAGGCGGCGCCGCTGCTCGGCTACGAGGACTGGAACAAGTTTGTGCTGCGCTCCTGCGGCAAGGCCATGAGCTATGTCGAACTCAAGATAGACTCCGCCGATCCGGAGCATGTTGCCGGAGAGATTCTCGCCAAGGGCGTCAATATATTCAGCGGATACTACAAGAATGAGAATGCCAACCGGGCAGCGTTCACAGAAGACGGCTGGTTCCGTACAGGTGACCTCGGTACTATCGACGCCGAGGGCAATATCTACCTCAAGGGCCGTTGCAAGACCATGCTGCTGACCTCCAACGGACAGAATATCTATCCCGAGGAAATGGAGTGCACCATCAACAGCAACGACTTCGTCACCGAATCCCTCGTGGTGATGCGCGGAGACAAACTCGTCGCACTCGTCACACTTGACGAAGATGCGATAGGACGTGCCGAACTGACCGGAGAAGACCGCGCTGACCTGCCGTCAAGCATATTGGCAGAGGTCAACAAGAGACTTACCCGATACAGCCAGCTGTCCAAGGTAGAGGTGATGGCGGAGCCTTTCCAGAAGACTCCGAAAATGTCCATCAAACGCTACCTCTATAAATAATAATGGATTAGATAAGGCTGAAAGCCACTTCCATCATCTTTGTGAATGCCGTCTGCCTCTCCTCCGGGGAGCTGACGGTATTTTCTACTATACTGTCGCTGACAGTGAGGATGGTCAGTGCCTTCTTGCCTGCCCTGACAGCATTGGAGTATAGGGCTGTGGTCTCCATCTCGATACCGAGCACGCCCATCTTCTGCCATTTCTTCCAGTTCTCGTTTTCGTCGTAGAATACATCCGAGGACAGGACATTGCCCACATAGTACTTGTAGCCGAGTTCCTTGCACTTGTCCACAGCGGACGAGAGCAGGTCAAAATCAGCGATAGGTGCGTATGTGCCGGGCAGGTTGAACTGGTTCATGTATGCCGAATCAGTACATGCACCCTGGGCGATGACGATATCGCCTATCTTCATGCCCTTCTGGATGCTTCCGGCAGTGCCAGTGCGGATAATCTTCTTGACATCGTAGAAGTGGAACAACTCATAAGAGTAGATGGCAATGGACGGTATGCCCATGCCGTGTCCCATTACGCTGACACGCTTGCCCTTGTATGTGCCCGTGTAGCCGAACATGTTGCGTACGCTGTTGAACATTACCGGATTCTCGAGGAATGTCTCGGCCATGAATTTTGCGCGCAGGGGGTCTCCTGCCATGATGACGGTCTCGGCGATTTCGCCTTGCTTGGCCGCGTTATGTGCTGTTGCCATAATATTTACTTTTTTGATGTGTTCTTGAATGTAAGTCTTTGAGGACCGACGCCCTTTACCGTGACGGACTTCCAGCCCTTGGGCATTACTGACGGCAACTGGCGGACTCCGTCGTCAGTTAGTTCCAGTCCGCAGAATCCGTTGATTACAGCCTGCAGGACGCCGCCGTAGCCGGTCATGAAGCAGGTGTCTCCCTTGCCGGCAGTCTCGCTGAATGCGAGGAACGCCCCATGCGTATGTCCGTCCACAGTCTTGCGCCACAGCGCGTCTGTCTTGTCCCTGTCTCCGAGCCTTGCCCATTCGATAGCCGGAATGGCGAATGACATGGCAGGACCTGCCGGATCCAGTTTGTCCTCATAATACTCCAGATCCCGTCTGACGGCCTCCGGGGCGGTCACTGTCTGCAGGGGATAGGCGAGCAGATTGGCATCGGTCTGTTTGATTATC
>CAZKRZ010000030.1:3502-11798 GCA_964555325.1 uncultured Muribaculaceae bacterium | reverse complement strand
TGACGACACCTCCGTGCACTGGTCCGAGGACAACGATTTCCTCTACTACCCCAGTACTGCATTCAGACTGCCCGTCGACGGGGAATGGAACGAGATGCCAGCCAAGGCCACAGGCAACAATTACTCCCCGACCCCCGATGTGAATGACTGGTACGACACCGTCAAGATCAACTACTGCGACACATATTCCCCTACCTGGGATAAAATGTACGAGATAGTGCGCTGGTGGGCGGCAAAACATGTGGACGGATTCCGCTGCGACATGGTGGACCTCGTCCCTCCGGCATTCCTCAAATGGCTGATTGCCCGCATCAAGAGCGAGTTCCCGGATGTCATCTTCATCGCGGAGACCTACCGCAAAGAGAAATACGGGCATTACATCTCGGAGGTGGGGTTTGACTACCTCTACGACAAATCAGGCCTGTACGACTCCCTGAGAGCCATCATGCAGGGACACAGCGCAAAGATGATCACTTATTGCTGGCAGGAATTGTCCGACAAGCAGTCGAGAATGCTGAATTTTCTCGAAAACCACGACGAACAGCGACTCGCCTCCCCGTTCTTTGCCGGCAAGGCGGAAAACGGCTACGCCGCGCTCGCAGCGGCAGCTCTGTTCAACAAGGCCGCATTCATGGTCTATTTCGGACAGGAAGTCGGAGAGTCGGCAGCCGAGAGCGGAGACGGCAGGACTTCCATATTCGACATCGTGCACCCGGCAGGGATTTCGGGACTTTACGAATATATCCATTCAGGCACGGGATTGGACAGCCATGCACTCGAAGTATTGTCCACATACAGGGACATTCTCGGGATGGCGTCCTCCAGCCTCGTCGCCGAAGGACTTACATACGACCTCTGTTACTGCAATCTGCACAGCCCCGGATTTGATCCGGACAGGCATTTCGCATTCCTGCGCAGCAACGGCAGGCATGCCATGCTGATGTTCTGCAATTTCGCGGACAAGGCAGCCGACGCGGAGGTCTTCATCAACGAACACGCCGCCGGAATGAGGGGCGTCCGGCCCGGCATCATCCGGACACACGCGGCGGCATACGGATACCAACTCATCGATCTCAAGAAACAATGAGCAGAAAAAAGATTGACCTGACGCTCGAAGGCGTCACCATAGAAGCGGTAGCGGCAGAGGGCAAGGCTCTCGCCAGAGTGGACGGCACGGTGGTATTCGTGCCCTTTGCAGTACCCGGAGATGTCGTGGACATACAGGTACTCAAGAAAAAGAAAAACTACATGGAGGGGCGTATCACCAGACTGGTCAAACCCTCGGAGCACAGGCTCGAACCGTTTTGCAGGCATTTCGGAATATGCGGAGGATGCCGCTGGCAGTCATTGCCTTACGATATGCAACTCGAAGCCAAGAGGCAGCAGGTCTATGACCAGCTCGTCCGCATAGGACATCTCGACATCCCGGGAGTGGAGCCGACAATGGGCTCGGAACGCACCCAGTATTATCGCAACAAACTCGAATTCACATTCTCCAACAAGCGCTGGATACTCGACGGCGAGAATCCGGAGACCCTCGGCGACAAGGAACGCTGCGGACTCGGATTCCATGTCGGCAAATTCTTCGACAAGGTGCTGAACATCGACAGATGCATGCTCCAGCCGGATCCGTCCAACGGTATCCGTCTCTTTATCAAGGACTACGCCCTCAGCCATTCACTTGAGTTCTACGACATCAGGGAGAAGCGCGGCTATCTGCGCAACATGATTGTCCGCACCACAGAGAGCGGCAATGTCATGCTCATCGTGGTGCTGGCGTATGACGAGCCGGAGACCCGCAATCCCATGCTGAACGCTGTCGCTGAGGCATTTCCACAGATTTCATCGCTCTACTATGTCATCAACGGCAAGTGCAACGACAGCATCACCGACCTCGAATGCGTACTCTACAAAGGAGAAGACGCAATCTACGAGACAATGGAGGGACTGCGGTTCAAGATCGGTCCCAAGTCATTCTGGCAGACCAACAGCCTCCAGGCACAGCGCCTGTACGGAGTCGCGAGGGAATTCGCCGCGCTGACAGGCAATGAGACCGTCTACGACCTGTACACGGGCACGGGCAGCATCGCCCAGTTTGTCTCCGGTCGTGCAGCCAAGGTCATCGGCATAGAATATGTCCCCGAAGCCATAGAAGACGCCAAGGCAAATGCCCGGGCAAACGGCATAGACAACTGCGAATTCTTCGCCGGAGACATGAAGGACATGCTCACCCCAGAGTTTATCGCCGCACACGGCCAGCCTGATGTCATCATACTCGACCCTCCCCGCGCCGGCATTCACCCCGATGTGGCAAAGGTCATCATGGACGCCGCCCCTGCACGCATCGTCTATGTCAGCTGCAACCCGGCATCCCAGGCACGCGACCTCGGACTGCTGCGCGAGAAATACCGCATCACCAAGGTGCAGCCGGTGGACATGTTCCCCCACACACAGCATGTTGAGAATGTCTGTGCCCTCGAACTGATAGAGAACACTCCTGTAACAGAATAGTTTTATTGCAAGAATATGACTGCACTTACAGTGATTGTGCTCCTTGCGGGGCTGCTTCTCATCATATTAGGCGCGGACTGGCTCGTGGACGGTGCAGGAGGCATCGCACGCAAGGCCGGAGTCAGCGAATTCGTCATAGGACTTACCATTGTGGGCTTCGGCACATCCTGCCCGGAACTGGTAGTCAGCCTGACAGGCGCAATCGAGGGGCTGAGCGACGTGGCGATAGGCAATGTTGTAGGCTCAAACATATTCAACGCCATGCTCATACTCGGCCTCACAGCCATAATAGCGCCTGTGAGCGTGACAGCCTCCAACAAGCGCCGCGATATCCCTCTCGTGCTGCTGTTCACCCTACTGCTCATCGGAGCAGGACTATGGGGAAATGACATTTCCAGGATAGAGGGCGTGCTGTTCCTCGCCATATTCTCCGCCTATCTCTGGTACAGTTTCCGCAACGGAGGCAATGACGACGACAGCGCAGCGGACGGCAAACAGATGGGACTTGGCAAGGCTATATTCCTCACTCTGATAGGATTGGCAGGACTGATAGGAGGCGGCAGGATGTTTGTCAATTCGGCTGTGGACATAGCACACGCCCTCGGAGTCTCGGAAAAGGTCATCGCCCTCACCCTGCTCGCCGGCGGCACATCATTGCCCGAACTCATCACCTCTGCCGTAGCCGCACTCAAGCACAGGAGCCAGCTCGCTCTCGGCAACATACTCGGATCCAATGTATTCAATATACTGCTCATACTCGGATGCTCCTCCGTCATCACCCCGCTGTCATTCTCCGGCATCGATGTCGCTGACATGATAGTGCTCGTGTTGAGTGCCGTACTCATGATGATCGCAGGAATTATCGGCAAAGGACGAATCGGAAGAGGCTACGGCGTCCTGTTCTGCCTCGTATGGGTAGCATACATAGCCTATCTGCTCACAATCTGACAACAAACTAAAACATAAACCCACAAATGGCACGGTTCAAACCTACAAAATACCGCCTGCAGAATGTTGCTGACGGACACTTATTCAACGACAGCGGATGGACTCTGTCCGATCCGGAATCACAGACACCTTCCCTCGTAAGGGCTGTATATGACAACAAGCGCTTCACGCCCCGAGAGGACCTGGACGGCATCTACAGATATGCCGAATGGATGCCTGTAACACGCACGCTGCGAGGCTCTTGCGCCCCTGTAACATACCGCTCGACCGGACTGGCGCAGAGGCTCGGACTGGACAATCTCTACATTACGCTCTCCGGTTATGTACCCGACAAGGGTGCTACCATGGAGACAGGCTCGTTCAAAGAGACGGAAGCGTTTTCCGTATGCGCACGCATGCCGCGTGTACATGACGGCATACTCGTAGTGCAGTCCGCAGGCAATACGGCACGCGCATTTGCCCGCGTATGCTCCGACAACCACATTCCCGTGGTCATCTGCGTCCCGGCAGACAATTTCCACGACCTGTGGTTCCGCAGGAGACTGCACAAGTGCGTGAAAATCATCGCCACGCCCAGCGGCACGGATTATTTCGACGCCATCACGCTCGGAGACAAACTCTGCCAGGATCCTGAATTCTTCCTGGAGGGAGGTGCCAAGAATGTCGCCCGCCGTGACGGCATGGGCACAACGCTGCTCAGCGCGGTAGAGACCATAGGACGCATTCCGGACGCCTATTTCCAGGCAGTCGGCAGCGGTACAGGTGCAATCGCCGCATGGGAAAACAACCTCCGTCTGATTGAGGACGGGCGTTTCGGCAAGCACAAGATGAAACTCTTCGTCTCGCAGAACTCTCCGTTCACTCTGATATACGACTCTTGGAAGGCACATACCAGGTCGCTCACCGAACTGACAGCCGAGCAGTCACGCCGCGACGCCGAGGTCATACTCGCCAAGGTGCTCTCCAACCGCAAGCCGCCGTATTCCCTCGCAGGAGGCCTGTTTGACGCCCTCAAGGACAGCAAGGGCGATGTATTCAAGGTGACCAACGACGACATCGTGTCCTGGATACTGCAGTTCTATCACCTCGAGGGGTATGACATCTTCCCTGCAGCTGCGACCGCCGTCGCCAGTCTCGAGCAGGCTGTCAAGGCGCACAAGGTCAAGCGTGACGATGTCATCATGCTCAACATCACCGGAGCCGGCTCATTGCTGGCGCAAAGCCACGGCTATAAATGCAAAACTCCGGACCTCATATTGAGCCCGGAGCTTGATGCTGAACAGATTATAAAGGAAGTCAAGCAGTTGTTCTGACAGAGGAGGAGGATTCCATATCCTCCTTCGCCTGTACAGGATTGGCGTATATTTCCAGGAATATCTGTTTAAGAGCCTCATGGTCAAGGGATTTCTCCACCTTGTCCGTGAGTTTGTGGTGCATATATGCCTTGAATTCCTCTACATCCGCAAGGGTGTAGTGCTCCTTGTATTTGTCGCAGCCGTGCAGCATGTCATAGCACAGGTAGTTGGTCTTCCACAGGTGATACCCGTCTATGATGCGGCGGTTCACGAGATTGCGTATGGCGAGATAGCGGTCATTCTTGACTCCGCTTGCCTCCGCCTCGATCATCTCCTCGCGCGTGATGGGCACTCCGAAATGCAGATGGACATTGCCCTTGCGCTGGCGTATGCCAATGATAATGCTGTGCAGGTCCTCGTTTTTCTTCTTGACATACTTCTGAGTGCGCGAAATCAGTATCTCACGCGCCTTGCGTATGTCACAGGGCTCATATTCGTATGATATGCTGATAGGGAGGATGTTGAGCTCATCGAAATTGTCCGTGAACGAGCCTGTGCCGCTCATGTCGAACATCTTGAGCAGTCCCTGCTCCGTCTCGTCATAGCCGTTCTTGGTACGTCCCTGGCGCTGGGCTATCCACACGGAACTCTTGCCGGAAGTCACAGTCTCGCGTATGTATTTGGAGAGAGCCTGTGAGGACAGATACAGTTCACGGGCGGAGACTCCGCGCACGACTTTGATCATGCGGTTGCAGCGGAGCATATATTCCACTGTCTTGCTGGAGAGCAGATTGTCTCCTACTGCAATCTCCGTCATAGGAATGCCGCTCTTGTAGAGTACAAACTGCGTGAATGCAGGATCGAGCACGATGTCGCGGTGGTTGGACAGGGCGAGGAACTTGCCGTCTATGCTGCGGGCATTCTCCACGCCGTCAAAGGTAAATTCATCGACCGTGCTGTCTATGACCCATCCTATAGCCTTGGCCATCACCACATTCTGGAACTCATCCACGCTGTTGACAGACTTGAGCAGACTGCGCAGATACGTGGCTGGTTTGTCACGGAACATGTATTTGGATATAATCAGGGTATTGGGATGGTTCGAGAGTTTCTCGATTGCACGCATCGCCTCTTCTTCCGAATAGGGAGCTATGTCGTATTTATCAATATCCATGTCGAAAGTTTCTTTCAATTTCCCAAAGATAGCAATTTTTCACAGAGACGCACATATCGTGCCGTCATCATGTCAGTCTGCATTGCGCCACAGCAGAGAGCTGTCGCCATAACTGAGGAAACGGAATCCCGAAGCCAGCGCATGGTCATATATGGTACGCCAGTCTCCTCCGACAAATGCGGACACCAAGAGGAGCAGGGTACTCCTCGGCTGGTGGAAATTGGTCACCAAAGCGTCCGTCAGGCGGAATTTGAAGCCGGGGACGATGATTATGCGCGTGCCTGCCTTGATCTCTTCGAGCCCGTTGTCGCGCAGATACTCCACTATTGCATTCAGAGCCTCCTCTGTGCTGTAAACGTATTCCCTGTCATAAGGCGCCCACTGCTCCACATCCTGCACTGTACCATGCTCGATGATGCCGACACCTATATAATATAATGACTCCAGGGTCCTGACAGAGGTTGTACCTACAGCAACGACCTTCCTGCCGGAAGCAAGGCGTTCCAAGGTCTTGATACTGACCGAGAACGGCTCTCTATGCATAGGATGTCCGCTCACATGCGAACTCTTGACCGGGAGGAATGTGCCGGCACCGACATGCAGGCATACCGTCTCCTCGTCTATACCCTTGGCGCGGATAGACTCCAGCAATTCGGGAGTGAAATGCAGACCCGCCGTCGGAGCTGCTACAGAGCCTCTGATATGCGCGTATGTAGTCTGGTACCTCTCGAGGTCTATATCCTCGGTATCACGGTTGAGATACGGTGGAATAGGGATATTGCCGCAGAGTTCGAGCACCGCGGAGAACGGTTCGCCGCCGCTCCAGGAAAAACGCACAATGCCGGTCTGCCCTTCACGGGAGACCAAATCTGCCTTTAGCGCGACAGCATTCACCTCCGGACTGTCTCCGTAATTGACGAGGGATAGGGTATCGCCTTTCCAGCGCTTGGCATTGCCGATGATACATTTCCATGCACACTCGGCGGTGCAGGAGAAATTGGTGTTGTAGTCCGCCGGCTCGGCAGGCTCCAGACAGAAAATCTCGATAGAAGCACCGGATTCGCGCCTGAAATGCATTCTCGCAGGCACAACGCGTGTATCATTGAACACCATCACCGCGTCACTCGGCAGCAATGTGGGGATATCGTGAAAAACATGGTCTTCCACCATGCCGCCACGGTAGAGCAGGAGCTTGGAATCATCGCGGTGCGCGAGAGGATACTTGGCTATGCGCTCATCCGGCAGCGGATAATCATAGTCGTCTATGACGATAGAATTGTAGTCTAACATAACGGAGCAAATTTACACATAATTAGACTTAAAGGGAAATGATGTTCCGCCTCCTGCATTTTGTAAACAAATGTCAATTTTCAACAATTCTTAATTCACAAGTGTATATTTTTCTCGATTTACAATTGTTTTATATTCCGTGCTTGTTGAAGATTTACAAAATACCAATAATTAATTTTTATGGTCGGTTTATTTAGTCGTATATATCGGATAATCAGATGCTTAAGCCGTTTTATCTAATGTTAATTACTGCGTTTTCGGGGATTTGCGCCATCTGGAGGGAAATTCACACTTGAAACAAGTGTTTAAAACGGGCTTATTCTGATAAGATTCAATGTTTTAGGATAGTTTTTCAAAGTAAAGGTTCAATGCGTTACAGGCCCTTTATGTTGCCTTTTGTATCTTTGTTAGCATTTGCAAATGTAACCGCGCTGTTGCTTTTGCAAAAAATACATGTTACATTTGTAGCCAAGACAGAGGATTCCAAATGAATACACGTCTCACCCAGTTTCTCGCAGCGGAAAACGTTTCCCAAGCTCAGTTCGCGGACAAGGTAGGTGTCGCGCGCGCCAGTGTGTCGCATATACTCGCAGGACGCAACAAACCGGGATTTGACTTCATAGAGCGCATGTCCCGCCACTATCCCAATCTGAGTCTCGACTGGCTGATCAACGGCAAAGGACGCATGTATAAGGACGCAGGAAACGAGAAATCCCCTGCCACTGTACCGCACGAGGACGAAAAACCGATTCTCAGAGACCAGGAAAAGACGGAAAGTACTGGTTCTCTGTTTGATACAGAGGAAATTCAGAGCAGGCCGGAGCCGGTATTCAGCAATATAGCGGCAAATGCGGACAGAAATGACGCTATCCGGAGTATCATACACAAGTCGCCTGCCATCCAGGCGGCGGCAAAGAGCCGTGGCAGTGCCGTGCGCATCAGCAAGGTGCTGGTCCTTTTCTCCGACGGATCTTATCAGGAGTTGAAATAAGCGGTCTTTTATCCGACTTATGGAATTTTTGCCGTATTTTTGAAAAGGTATTCCATGTTGGAGAAAGAATGAAGAATCCATTCAGAC
>CAZKRZ010000030.1:0-3492 GCA_964555325.1 uncultured Muribaculaceae bacterium | reverse complement strand
TCCGGCTCTCGAGAGGGAGATTGCCGGTATCAGGTTTGACTGCCCCATTGCCATCGAACCTGCTCCTGTATTGAAGGGCAGGCATTTAGGGCTGAGGGCGAGGCATTTTGCATTCGCGGAGATCAGTCCCATCGATGATGCTGCACAGACAGGGCTGAGACTGCGCGAAAAGGGCAGCCCCGACAGGATGGCGCTGAATATCACACGGACTGAGGGGCGCACTCCGGACGAACTGATAGAGAGCAACGCGGATGCATTCTCGCATCTCTATGATTTTGCGGAGATGTTTGTGCTGGATACATGCAGAGTGGACAGCACCGGAGCCATGCCGCTGCAGAATACGGAGACTCTCTCCGAAGTCCTTGACAGAATGATGGATATACGGAGGTTCTACGAGGGCGACAAGGCGGTATTTGTACGCATTTCCGACATGATTTCGGAGCGTGAACTTGCCGATGTGCTCCACCTTGTGAGGATGTCCGGCGTGGATGCCGTCATTGCAGGCACAGACCGTTTCTGCCCCGAACTGCTGCAGCGAATACGCAATTACACGGGCGACCGCCTGCCTATAATAGCCTGCGGAGGCATCAATACCTACGCCAAGGCACGCGAACTGCTCGACGGAGGTGCGGCACTGGTACAAGTCCAGCGCATCGCCGCCGGCTTGATAATGAGATCTTTAGAAACAGCATTGAAATGACCACAGCGTCTATCTGCACTATCGGGGACGAAATCCTCATCGGACAAATCATAGATACCAATTCTGCGTTTATTGCCGGCAAACTCGGAGAGAACGGCATACGCGTAAACAGGATTTCCAGCATCGGAGACGATCATGACACCATCATACGGCAGCTCTCCGAGGAGTTGTCTTCCAGCGACATAGTCATATCCACAGGCGGTCTCGGCCCTACCAAGGACGACATTACCAAGGAGGCTCTCGCCGAATTGAGCGGCAGCCATGGGTATGTCCTGCACGAGGGACAGATGGAGATGGTGCGCCGGATACTGCATTCCAGGGGGCTCGACATGCTGGAGTCCAACCGCAGGCAGGCCCTCGTACCGGACAGTTGCGAGGTGATTGTAAACCGCAGAGGGACGGCTCCTATCATGGTATTCCGCTTCCCGGAGTCGCGTTTCGGGCACCCTGCGGTGCTGTACAGCATGCCGGGAGTGCCTTTTGGGACCAAGGCGGCATTGCAGGACGTACTGGATGACATCAAGACGCATTTCCATACAGAGGATATATGTCACCGCAATATAATGGTATACGGGCTCGCCGAGTCTGCCCTGTCCGAGAAAATCGCAGACTGGGAGGACAATCTGCCCGAATACATGCATCTCGCCTACTTGCCAAATCCATTGACCGGCATCAGGCTCCGGCTGTCCATATACGGTGGCCGGGACAGGGCTGCAGAGGAGGCGGAGACAGAGAGACAACTGAGCCTTTTGAGGCCGATTCTCGGGGACTATATCTACGCGGAAGAAGACAGTTGCATCGAGGCGGCGATAGGCAGACTCCTGCGCGGAAGCGGCCGTACGGTCAGCGCGGCGGAATCCTGCACCGGAGGAATGATTTCGCACCTGATTACGACCGTGCCCGGCTCGTCCGAATACTATCTCGGCTCGGTGACTTCATACGCCGTCTCCGTCAAGAACAAGGTCCTCGGAGTGCCGTTGGAGACAGTGGAAAAGTACGGCATCGTCAGTGCCGAAGTCGCGGCTGCGATGGCGGAAGGAGTGCGCCGTCTGACGGGCAGCACATACTCCGTCTCCACTACCGGATGGGCGGATTCGTACGGCGACGAGCGCGAGCCTGCGGGCACAGTATGGGTCGGAATCAGCGGTCCGGCGGGCACAGTGACAGCCAGATTCAATTACAAAAACGACCGCAAGCGCAATATTGATAGATTTGCAGCCTCTGCGCTGAACGAATTACGAAAATATATCGAGAAAGATATTAATCGTTGATTTACAGACGATATAACATTTAAGTTTTAACCTATAACAAAAATGTTATATCAAACTTCCCCATTCTTCCGCCTTGGAATCGAGCTCTCTCTGGCATTCCAGATACTCCCGAGTCAGTTCCATGACATCGTCTTCCGGAGTCGGGGCAGACAGCACGGTCTCGATTTCTTTCATACGGGATTCGAGTTTCTCGATTTCCTTTTCGAGGAACTTCACGCGCTCTTTTACCTTCTTCTCGGCACGGGCTTTGGCCTTGGCCTGCTCGAAATCTTTACGCGCTTCGGCAGCCTTGTCCTGTGCAGGAGCGGCGGCCTCCTTGCGTTCCAGTTCTCCGAGCGAATCGATGGCGCGGCGTGCCAGGAAATCCGATACGGAGCCAAGATGCTCGTACACGCGTCCGTCCCGGAACTCGTATATCTTCTGCACGAGACCGTCCAGGAAATCCCTGTCATGCGATACCACGACGAGTGTGCCGTCATAGGCGAGCAGCGCCTGCTTGAGCACGTCCTTGGACTGGATGTCCATGTGGTTGGTAGGCTCGTCGAGAGCAAGCAGGTTGTGGCTCTGGAGCATGAGTTTTGCCATGCCCAGACGGGCCCTCTCGCCTCCGCTCAACACGGAAACGCGCTTGTCTATGTCCTCCCCCTTGAACAGGAATGCCGCGAGTATGTCACGCAGTTTGGTGCGGATGTCGCCTACTGCTATGCGGTCGAGAGTCCCGAAGACCGTCTCCCGCTTGTCCAACACATCTTCCTGATTCTGGGCAAAATAGCCTACGTCAACATTGTGGCCGACGGTAGCGCTGCCCTCCAGCGGTGACAATTCGCGCATAATGACACGCATCAGCGTGGTCTTACCCTCACCGTTGCGCCCCACCAACGCCACTTTCTCCCCTCTCTTAATCTCAATGTCGGCATGGCTGAACACGAGTTTGCCGGGATAGCCTGCACTCAGGTCAGCGGCCTTGAAGACGACATCTCCGGCACGCGGAGCGGGAGGGAACTTGACATTCAGGCAACTGGTATCGGTCTCATCGATTTCGATACGCTCGACCTTCTCCAGAGCCTTGATTCGGGACTGGACCTGATTGGACTTGGTAGGCTTGTAGCGGAATCTTTCGATAAAGTCCTCGGTCTTCTCGATCATGCGGCGCTGGTTTTCGTACGCGGCCTTCTGCTGAGCGATACGCTCCTGACGCAGAACGAGATACTGGCTGTACGGCACCTTGTAGTCATGTATGCGGCCGAGCATTATCTCCACGGTACGGCCGGTCACATTGTCCAGGAACTTGCGGTCGTGGGAAACCAGCAGTATGGACGACGGACAGGTCTTGAGATAGCCCTCTAGCCATTCTATTGACTCGATGTCGAGGTGGTTGGTAGGCTCGTCGAGCAGCATGATGTCGGGGCGCCCGAGGAGTATCTTTGCCAGTTCGATACGCATGTTCCAGCCCTGGCTGAATGTCTCGGTATTGCGCGACAGTTCCGCGTCCTTGAATCCGAGCCCGAGCAGGGTACGCCT
>CAZKRZ010000029.1:2152-11906 GCA_964555325.1 uncultured Muribaculaceae bacterium | reverse complement strand
TAAGTGGGAGCCTCTACATCCCTGATGACGCCGAGCGCGACCGGGAAGTCCGGCTGCTTCATCTCTGCGAGCATGAGCTGTATGCCTATATTGCCCGAATGCGCGTCATGGGTCAGGATGTCATCCATGCTGACACCATTCTCCCCTATTGTGACCACCTTCAATTCGAGGCCGTCCAGGACAATGCCCTTGTCCTTGTTCTTGCCGAATATCATCTTCTCGCCATGCCGCAGGACAATGGTGTGATCTGCACGCACTGCGGGGTCGGTGAGATGCCTGTGCACGCCGTCATTGAATATCACGCAGTTGGTCAGCATTTCCACGACAGAAGTGCCTTTATGCCGCCCGGCGGCCGTCATTATCTGCTCATTGAGAGCCAGTTCCACATCCAGGCTGCGGGCAAAGAATGTCCCCCTCGCTCCGAGCACAAGCGAGCCCGGAATAAATGGCTCTTCCACAGTCCCGTAAGGCGATGTCTTGGTCACTGCACCGAAACGGGATGTAGGGCTGTACTGCCCCTTGGTCAGACCATATATCTGGTTGTTGAACAGGATGATATTGATGTCCACATTGCGCCGTATGGCGTGTATGAAGTGGTTGCCTCCGATAGCGAGAGCGTCACCGTCACCGCTCGCCTGCCAGACACTCAACGAGGGGTTGGCAAGTTTGATACCGGTGCTGATGGCCGTAGCACGTCCATGGATGCTATGAAATCCGTAAGTCGCCATGTAATAAGGCAGACGGGACGAGCAGCCGATGCCGGACACGACCACAAACTGCTCCTTTTCCTTGTCCAGGGCCTCACTCAATTTGGGCAAAGACCTCTGCAACGCCGCCAAGACCGAATGGTCTCCGCATCCTGGACACCAGCGCACCTCCTGGTCGCTCTTGAAGTCCTTGAACGAAAGATCAGCTGACATGATTGATAGCCTCCACTATATCGCTTACCAGGAACGGCTGTCCCTGTACCTTGTTGCACTTGATTATATTGGTCTCCGGATAGACCGCACGCAGATAATCCGCAAACTGTCCGCTGTTGAGCTCGCATACAAGCACATTGTCAAACGCGTCCAGGACCTTTGCCGTATTGCGTGGCAGCGGCTTGATATAGTCGAAATGGGCGAACGACACCTCTCCGCCATTGGCACGGACCTCCGTGACTGCCGAGAGAATATGCCCGTAAGTACCGCCCCAACCGACAACCAGCAATCTGCCGCTCTCCGCTCCGTCCACTTTGAGTTCGGGGATATAGTCGGCTACTTTCTGTACTTTTGCCTCCCTCTCCGCGACCATAATCTCGTGATTGTCAGGATCGGAACTGAGCACTCCGTCGTGATTCTTCTCCAGACCGCCTACCCTGTGTTCAAAGCCTTTCTGTCCGGGGATAGCCCATTTGCGCGCCAATGTCTCCCGGTCTCTCTCAAAGGGTTTGAAACGTCCGTCCTCGGGCAGTTCCCAGGCAAACGGAGGGCATATCGACGGATAATCCTTCATGGACGGAATGAGCCAGGGCTCGCTTCCGTTGCCGAGGAAGCCCTCCGAGAGGAGCACTACCGGTGTCATGTGTTCCACCGCTATCCTGGCGGCGTTGAATGCTGCATCGAAACAGTTGGCAGGGCTATGCGCAGCCATGACCACGAGCGGACACTCACCGTTGCGCCCGTACAGGGCCTGGGCAAGGTCTGTCTGCTCCGTCTTGGTAGGAATACCTGTACTGGGGCCTGCGCGCTGCACATCGACAACCACCAAAGGCAGTTCCGTCATGACCGCGAGACCGAGAGCCTCGGACTTGAGCGAGAGCCCAGGACCGGAAGTAGTCGTCACTGCCAGACTGCCGGCATACGCGGCACCTATCGCCGTACAGATGCCGGCTATCTCGTCCTCCGCCTGCATGGTCTTGACACCGAGATTCTTATGAATGGCAAGTTCCTCGAGTATCGCAGTTGCCGGAGTGATAGGATAGGAGCCGCAAAACAGGGGAAGCCCTGATTTCTCTGACGCCGCGAGGAGTCCCCATGCAATGGCCTGGTTGCCGGTGATATTGCGGTAGAGCCCCTTGCGCGCGTTCTTGACAGGCGCGACAGTATATGTATTTGCTATCGCCTGTATGTTGGCGGCATAATTATATCCGTCGGTGAGGACCTTTTTGTTGGGCGCCACCACCTCGGGATGCTTCTTGGAGAATTTCTTCTCTATATAGTCGTATACGTAATCTATAGGGCGGTTGTATATGAAGCAGGCGACACCGAGGGTAAACATATTCTTGCACTTGCGTATCGCCTTGACATCCATGCCGCTGTCCTTGAGGCTCTCCATTGTGAGGGTGGAGATGGGCGCGGTAATGATGGTCCTGTCCTCCACATGCAGTTCCTCAAAAGGATTGTCAGTCTTGAAGCCGGCCCTCTGCATGGAAGCATGGTCGAACGCATCCGAGTCCACAAGTATCATCGCGTGCCGCTTGCACCATCTGGCATCAGCCATGAGCGCGGCCGGATTCATCGCAACCAGCAGGTCGCAGAAATCCCCGGGAGTCGAGACTTCGGAGTTGCCTATATGCACCTGGAATCCGGACACCCCCGATACAGTATCATGAGGAGCGCGGATTTCAGCCGGATAATCAGGAAATGTCGACAGTCCGTTTCCGTACACCGCCGACATATTGGCAAACAGGGTGCCGGTAAGTTGCATACCGTCACCGCTGTCTCCTGCGAATCTGATCACTACATCTGTAGTGTCGACCACCCTATGTTCCATAGTCTCTTATTGCTGTTGAGCAGGCTGCTGCTGAGCCTGGAGCTCTGCATAAAGAGATTCGAGAGTCCTGCTATCGGCGATACCGAGGGCCTTGCGGGCTGCAGGAGTGAGATCTGTGCTCTGGCTGGGATCGATATAGATGACAGAACTCATGTCGAACACATACACATAGTTACCGGCCTTGGCGAGTTTGTTCACAGTCTCCATAGCCTTCTGCTGGATAGGAGCCATGAGCTGCTGCTGCTGGGCCTGGAGTTCGCTGGAGATGGACTGGTTGAACTCCTCGAGCCTCTGCTGGATGTCACCGAGCTCTTTCTCCTTGCTCTGCCTGATGGCGGCTGTCCATTTCTCGGCGTTCTGCTGATATGCGTTCAGTTTGGACTGATACTCCTCGTACATAGCCTGGAATGTATCCTGAGCCTCTTTCTGTGATGCGGCGATAGTCGCACGAGCAGAATCAGCGGCAGGCATGAGCTGGATCAGCTCAGACATATTCACATGTGCAAACTTGGACTGTGCGAATCCGCTTGCTGCGATAAGTGCCATAGCGGCTGTCAAGATAATTTTTTTCATGGTCTTTATAAACGTTTATTATTGATTATCAGAATTGTGTATATCTGTTAGAATTGCTGTCCGATTACGAAAAGGAACTGGCTCTTGCCGTTGGTAGCGTCATCGAATCCGTATCCCCAGTCAACGCCGAGCAGACCGACCATAGGGAGGAAGATTCTCACACCCACACCAGCACTCCTCTTGATACGGAACGGGTTGAAGTCGCGTATGTCCGCCCAGCAGTTACCGCCCTCGAGGAAGGTAAGCAGATAGATAGTGGACTGCGGCTGCAGCACGACAGGGTAACGGAGTTCCACGGTAAACTTGTCATACACGTTACCGGCATAGGCATAACCATTGGAGTTGTAGGTGGATACCTGGTACGGAGTCAGCGAATAATTGGAATAACCCCTCAACGCCACGATTTCCGAGCCGTAAGTGCTATATCCCGACATACCGTCACCACCGACGAGGAAGCCCTCGAACGGGGAATAGCCCCAGTTGCGGTTGTAATATCCGAGATAACCGAACTGCGCCCTCGTCATGAGCACGAGGTCTCCGACCAGTTTGGTATAGTTTGCTGCGGAGAATTTCCACTTGTGATATTCGATCGAGCGGTAACGCTTGTCCGCGCTCCATTTGGAATAGTCTATATCCTTGTAACTTCCGACCTTGGTAGGGTTGCCGTTGGCATCCAGATTGCTCCAATCCTTCTTGCGAAGCAGGGAGAAGGGAGGAGTCAGCTGCAACGACAGGGAGTACTCACTACCGGAACGGGGATATATCTGCTGGTCCGAAGAGTTCCTCGACAGGGACATGGTATAACTCAAGTTATGGGCCTTGCCGTCATCGAAGATGAAATAGTTGGCGTACCAGTTGGTCAGCTTGTATGTCTGCCAACTCAATCCGTTGTACAGGACAAAATAGCTGTCAGGCCATTTGAGACGCTTTCCGAGAGAGGCGGAGAAACCGTATATCTCCATCTGCCTGTCATGATTGAGGATATTCAGAGCGAGATATGAACTCGTCTGACGCGTATAATACGCTGACAGACTGAGAGATGTAGGTTTCTTTCCAAAGAGCCAGGGCTCCAGGAAACTCGCGGACAGCGCGGTATAGTAGGTACCGTTGGTCTGGAAGCGGAACGACAGGTTCTGTGCGTCTCCAAGAGGCACAGGCCTCCATGCGGATTTGTCAAACAGACGGCTCGTGGAGAAGTTGTTGAACGCTACACCGACCGTTGCCACAAAGGTATTTCCACCCCAACCGCCGGAGAGTTCCAGCGTACTGGAAGGCTTCTCAGTCACATTGTAGATAATGTCCACCGTGCTGTTGAGCTGGTTGGGCACTATGGAGTAACCGGTATTCGGGTTCATGATAGCCTCCGGATCAAACTGTCCGAGGGATGCGATTTCACGCACGGACCTCTCGAAATCAGACTGCGAGAAGAGATAGCCCGGACGGGTAAACACCTGACGGCGGATCACTTTCTCATTAGTAAGGTCGTTTCCGTTGATGACGATGTTGTTGAGAGTAGCGGGCTTGCCCTCCGAGATGCGCAACTCAACATCGACAGAGTCGTTCTGGATATTCATCTCGACCGGAGTGATGTTGAAGAAGAGGTATCCGTTGTCCCTATACAGTTTGGAGACATCGTAGTCCGTCTGCTTGCCGCCTCCTGTGAGGCGCTTCTGCATGGTCACGAGGTCATAGGTATCGCCTTTCTGTATACCGAGCACCCCGTTGAGCATATCGGCGGAATACACCGAGTTGCCTGTCCATGAGATATTCCTGAAATAGTATTTGTTGCCTTCGTCAAACTCGAAGTCTATGCCCAGTCTGTCCGGCTCGACATAATAGATGGAGTCCTTGAGTATCCTGGCATCGCGATAACCGGCTTCGTTGAAAGCACTGATCAGATTTCTCTTGTCATTGGGGTACTCCTTCTCATCGAATTTCTTGCTGCTGAAGAAGTTGTAGAACTTGGAAGACTTTGTCTTCTTCATGCTGCGCGCAAGCTTGTAGTCAGAAACGCTGGTATTGCCGGAGAAATTGATTGTCTTGACCTTGATCTTCTTGCCCTTGTCGACGGCAAAATTCACACGGATTGCATTATGTATAATGGTATCCTCGACCGTGGTAATATCCACTGCAGCCTTGAGGAAACCTTTTTCGGCAAAATAGTTCTTGATGACATTCGTGGCGGATGCCGCCACATAATCGGAAAACTCTCCGCCCCTGCGCAGACTCAGACGGTCCATCAGATCCTTTTCTTCGCCCTTGCGCACTCCGGAAAATGTCCAGCGGGAGACCCTCGGCCTCTCCTTTATATATATCTTGAACAATGCAGACCTGCCGTCCGCCCCCACGGAGTCAATGCCCACCGACACATCGTCAAAGAAACGCTGCATCCACAGCCTCTTGACAATGGAGGAAATATCCTCTCCCGGCACTGTCACCTCCATGCCTTTCTGCAGACCGGAGTTCTGGATTATCTGCTGGTCACTGAAATAGTTATTGCCTTCCACCGCAACGGAGTCCACGACATAGACACGGGGATTGTTATAGTCCACCACGACACCATTGTCCTGCGCGCGGAGAGGTGCCATCGCCAGCACCATTACGGCGGCAATGCAGATTTTCTTCATCACATCCATATAACCTGCAAATATACTGAATTATTTGACTTTTCCATATCTGCGGTCGCGTGAGCAGTAATCCTCTATCGCCGCTCGGAAGGCCTCCTCGCGGAAATCGGGCCACAATGTCGGAGTGATGTAAAACTCGGAATACGCCGCCTGCCACAAGAGATAATTGCTCAGGCGCATTTCTCCGGAAGTGCGTATGATGAGATCCGGGTCCGGAATGTCTGCAGTCACCAGATACGAGGAGAAGTCCTCCATGACGGGACTCTTGCCCGCCGATATGTCTTCCGCCATTTTCAACGCCGCCTGGAAAATATCCCAACGGCCGCTGTAGCTCATAAACACTATCATTGTCATGGCGTCATTGTCCTTGGTCATCTGCTCCAGCCCGTCAATGGCTTCGTTGAGCATGGGGTTGAGACGGGAGCGATTGCCCATCACCACAAAACGGACATTGTTGTCCATCAGCGTGGCGACCTCGTCCGAAATGGATTTGAACATGAGTTTCATTATAGCATCCACCTCCTCCTGGGGACGCCCCCAGTTCTCTTCGGAGAATGCATACAACGAAAGATAACGTACGCCGAGGCGGACAGCCTCTTCTGCTATGACTCTGACGCTTACGACGCCCTCCACATGTCCGGCGCTGCGGTCGAGCCCTCTTTCCCTGGCCCAACGCCCGTTGCCGTCCATTATGATGGATACGTGCTGCGGAATGGAATTCTGTTCTGACATTGCTTATGGTTCTGCGTTCCTGACATCTTCGCCCCAAAACAATTTGCTCCTGAGCGCACCTATGAAGTTTGTGCCGGACAACGCGAGGCGTTTAAGCGAAAACTGTGCCAGCGACACTGACAGCACGACATCCCTGCCGACGGCGTAATGCTCGTTGTCGCAGGTAAACATCACCTCTTCGTCACGGGAGCGCACCGAAAGGGTCAGCACCGAAGAAGAGGGCACGACAAGAGGGCGCACATTCAGATTGTGAGGCGCTACAGGCGTGATTACAAGCACTTTGGAATCAGGCGAACATATAGGGCCTCCAGCGCTGAGGGAATATGCTGTAGAGCCGCTGCCTGTCGCCACCAGCAGGCCGTCCGCCCAATAAGTCGGAAGCGGGACACCGTTCAGGCTCACATCGACACCGAGCATCGCCGAGCCTATACGCGTCAGAGAGACTTCGTTGAGCGCATAGCACTCTTCCATGCCGTCTATCCTCGCCGCCAGCATTTCCCTCTCTTCTATAGAATAGTCTCCGGTACGGAATGCCTCCACAACCTGCTCCGGGCTATATTCGGAAAGAAAGCCCATACGACCGAGATTGACGCCTATTACAGGAATGCCCCTGCGGCACGCCATCCTCGCCGAACTCAGGAAAGTACCGTCTCCGCCGACGCTCATCAGGAAATCCGTCCCCTCCCGTATGTCATCCTCGCTGCCGACATCGTAGAAATCGGCATCCAACTCTCCGAGCAGGCGCGCCAGACCGGCATCTCCGCGCACACGGGATGTCTTGGTATATACAGCTATCGTCTTTTTGTCCGTCATCGTTCTGAAAACATTGGCTGCCTTGAGTCGCTGCCGCGGCAATACTGGCTCAAGACATTTCCCAAATGTAATCAAATATTGCAATAAACGGCAAGCCGCAGATTGGAATTTCCTTACTAAAAGAGGCTGAAACAGCCGGACCCGTTTGCTCTTTTAATTTTTTATGCCGTATTTTTGGGGATTATTTCTTCAAATAAGGTTTTTATCCCTTGTATAATGACGAAACTGAGCGTTAATATCAACAAAATCGCCACTCTGCGTAATGCACGCGGAGGAAATGTCCCCGATGTGGCACGCGCTGCACTCGACTGCGAGAAATTCGGTGCCGAAGGCATTACCGTACACCCCCGTCCGGACGAGAGGCACATCAGGTACAGCGACGTACGCACCATACGCCCGACCCTGCATACCGAATTCAATATAGAAGGCAACCCGTCACCGCGTTTCACGGACCTCGTCATGGAGACCGTCCCGGACCAGGTGACTCTCGTACCTGACGCCCCCGACGCGATAACCTCCAATGCAGGATGGAATGTCGTCGCCAACAGAGAGTTCCTGTCAGATATATGCCGGACTTTCCATAGCCGTGGCATCAGGGTATCCATTTTTATAGACCCGATTCCGGAAATGGCACGCGCAGCCGCCGAGGTCGGTGCCGACAGAGTGGAACTCTACACTGCGGCATACGCCGAAGAATATGCTTCCGGAGCGGAAAGGGCTATCGCACCATATATCGAGACAGCCAAGGAGGCGCGCGCCTGCGGTCTCGGCCTCAATGCCGGACACGACCTCAGCCTCGAGAACCTGCATTATTTCATCGAAAACATACCCTGGACGGACGAATGCTCCATCGGCCACGCACTCATCTGCGACGCGCTGTACATGGGGTTGGAGCAAAGTATCAGGGCTTATTTGAAAGAGATAAGGATTTTTTAGTTATTTTTGTCTCCCCGAATTTGAAACAATATAAAAAGATCAACATAAGATGAAGAACACATCCCTTATCCTGAGCATCGTGGCACTTATCGCCTCGGCAGTACTCGCAGCAGTAGTCCTCACCAAACCTTCCGACACCAACGAGGGTGCGCAGGAGCAGACCACAGAGGTTTCCGCACAGAAAGGCGCCATCGTCTATTTCGACCTGGCGAGAGTCATCAACGAATACGACATGGCAAACGACCTCCGCTCCGTGGTAGAGACCAAGGTCCAGGGCATCCAGGACGAGGTCACAAGGAGAGGCAACAAACTCCAGAAAGAGGGTACGACATTCCAGGACAAGGTCAACAAAGGCCTTCTCACCCGTTCCGTAGCCGAGAGTCAGTACCAGAAACTCCAGCAGCAGGAGCAGGATTTCAACACCTACGCAGCACAGAAGCAGCAGGATATCAACGAGGAGCTCACCGTCATGCAGAACCAGATCCTCGACGCTATCCAGACCTATGTCGACAAATACAATGAGACCAAGCAGTATGCCTTGATCATCGCCAACCAGGGCGGTCCCGTCATCACCGGCAGCGCAGAGCTCGACATCACCGACGAACTCCTCGCAGGTCTCAACGAGGAATACACCAAGAACAAAGGCAACAAATAGAACACCTCCGAGTGCATCCCAAGACGATAACTGCCATTGCGGCAGCCGTATTGTTCACCCTGTCCAGCCCGCAGACAACGGCCCAGGACAGGGTGGACACATCTATATCCTATAAGGTATATGTCGTCAAATGGTATGAGACTCTCGATGACGTAGCCGACAAATTCGGCGTGTCCAAGGAGATACTCATGCGCTTCAACGGCCTGTCGTCAGAAAAACTGTCCCGCAAGCAGAAACTGCGCATACCCGACGATCCGTCTTCGGTAGCCATGCTGCCGCAGCCTGCGGACAGCACCAATGCTGCAATGCCGGGCAATGTACAGCCGGAAGAGGCTCCGACGGAGTATATCGCCGACGAGGATGACCGCAGGGAGTATAACGGCAGGGTCAATGCCGTGCTCATGCTGCCGTTCCGCACCGGCACGGACCGCCAGGACCAGTCGTCCTATGACTTCTATTCGGGAGTATTGCTCGCCGTCAAGGATCTCAAGGATGCAGGGATAGAGACAGGGCTGACGGTAATGGACAGCGAATCTGACCGCGCATCGTGGTTTGACATGCTCGGCGCAGACATGATACTCGGCCCTATCGCACCGGCAGCCATAGATTCTGTCAGAAAATCATGCCCGAAAGGCTGCGCCGTCATATCACCGCTGGACCCCAG
>CAZKRZ010000029.1:0-2142 GCA_964555325.1 uncultured Muribaculaceae bacterium | reverse complement strand
CTCTTGCACTCGCATATAGCAACGTGATACAGGCTCCGGCCCCAGTATCCGCCCAGAACGAGGAGATAGTCAGATGGATACGCGAAGACATGAAGCCCGGCGACAGGCTCGTTGTCCTTCGCGAGAAAGCAGTCCCCCTGACTCCGATCATGGATGCGGTCGCGGCATCGGGACTTGAGTTCCGCGAACTCGAATACGGCATTCTCGAGGGACGTGTCGCAATCGACAGGATCGAGACCCTGATGGGCGCGGAAGGCACCAACCGCATACTCATAGCCTCGGACAACGAGGCCTTTGTAAATGACGCGCTCCGCAACTGCAGCCTCATGAAATTCAGGGGCTTTGACGTGGTCCTGTACAGCCATTCCAAGATCAGGAGTTTCGAGACTATCGAGGCAGAAAACCTGCACAATGTGCATGCCCACATAAGTTGCGGATACTTTGTGGATTACAACGACGCCGGCGTCAAGAGTTTCATAAAAAGATATAGGGCCCTGTACGGAACAGAGCCCACACCTTTTGCCTACCAGGGTTACGACACGGCGCGATATTTCATCCAGTCATTTGCGACATCCGGCAGCCTGGGCAGGCGTCTTGAGCGCATGGAAAATGTAAGGGTGCGCGGACTGCAGTCTGATTTCCAGATGTCCCGTTCCGGAGAAGGCTGGACCAACAGCGCGGTACGGCGTGTCGTATACGGAGACAATTATTCCATCAGCCTGCTGTAAGCCTACATAGGCAGGCTTGTAACCTCTGTGGATTTGTTGACAGGGAGCAGGCCTGCACGGCCCTGACGGCAGTATTCATTGGCACAGAGCACAGTCCATTTGTCACCATAGGTCATCTGGTCGCTATGCCCGTAGCCGAGGACATGTCCGAATTCATGGAATATGGCCTGGCGTGAATAATTGTGGTCCGCCTGGTCATTCGAGGGCCTCACATCATAATAGTGTCCGGTCCAGCAATAATGCGCTAGCCAATAGAACCACGCTCCGCCCATACCGCCATAGCCGACACAGTTGCCGCAGCGCAGGACATTTACCCCGTTGAGGTTCTTTATCCTGCCCCGGATTTCGTCAAGGGGGATGACACGACTGCCGTTGTTGGCGTATATGTTGCCCTCGTATTTCTTGAGAGCCTCATCGAAATCTTCCGTGCAGAACATGTATGCCATATTGATTATCAGCGCATTCGCATGACGGCATAGGGCCGGGGTCATATCTACCGACCAATCGTATCCGATATTGGCGAATGTCACCCTCCATGTATAAGGGATACGGCTGATTTTCTCCATAAAGGGGTCATCTCCCGTATCTACAATGAGCGAGAGGTCCGACGCCGAGAGCGAGGGCTGGGCAGGCAGTTCTATACGCTGGCCTCCCTCTGTGGTATAAATACAGTTCCGCTCGACAATAGGCAGGTCAAACTCCGCCTCCATATAAGGGAAAAGCCTGTCAAAACGGGCAAGGACGAATGTCTCCGAAGTGACGCTGCGCAGCTGCGCCTTGATGGTCACATTGTCCACCGGCACAGGCGAGAAGAGCCGTATCTGGAGCCTGCGGTTGCCGTTTATGGAGACCTGCAGTGGCTGATTGACATTGAAACTGCGGTTGTACATCACCGTCTTGTCCTCGTCTGCAAGCCACATGGTATCGATATGAGGCAGGTATCTGTAATCTTCCTCGCGTACACGGACCACACCGTCCGCATCTTCCGGATGAATGTATTCTATATCTATATGGGCTATGCGGCCTGCCTCCACTTCGCAGCCGTCAAAACGGTAATGCCTGGTAAATGCGCTGCCGTCACTGCGCACGGATTCCACGCTGACATGACCGGACAGAGGACGCTCCGAAGGGAACATCAGGACAGGAACACCGTCAGTAACATCCAGGTCTGAAATCGCATTCGTTCCGGAATATCCGCATCCGGCATTCATCCCGGCATATATCGGCTCATCGAATGTAAGGCTGATGCGGCGCACGAAGCGTCTCATATATGCAGAGGGATATTTCATGGACACCGTCACCGCGCCCACACAACGGCGCAGTTCGACATCTTCGTCAATGGCTTTCTGCGACTTGTCCACCTCGAGGTCAATGCTGCCGTAGAAGAATTCGTCCCCGAATGTGGACACATTCT
>CAZKRZ010000028.1:269-12289 GCA_964555325.1 uncultured Muribaculaceae bacterium | reverse complement strand
TGGTTGCCAGGTCTATAAGGTTGAATTTGAGTACCTTGGAGACGAACGGGAAACTTCTCGACGCCCTGAGGTTACACTCGATGACCTTGATATAGTTGTCCGTCGCGAGGAACTGGATATTGAAAGGTCCCGTGATATGCAGCTCTGCCGCAATGGCGGAAGCTATCTTCTTGATACGCGCTGCTGTGAGGGCGTAGATTTTCTGGGGAGGGAACTGTATTGTCGCGTCTCCGGAGTGCACGCCTGCAAACTCGATATGCTCGGAGATGGCGTAGGCGAGCACGCGTCCGCCGTCAGCCACAGCGTCAAACTCTATCTCCTTGCTCCTCTGGAGGAAAGAACTGATGACGACAGGGTGTTCCTCGGACACATCAGAAGCGACCTCGAGGAAATGTCGGAGGTCCTCCTTGGTGTAGCAGACATTCATAGCCGCTCCCGAGAGCACATAAGAGGGACGGACGAGCACGGGGAAGCCGACTTCGTCCACGAATTTCTCGACCTCTTCCATCGCTGTCATCTCGCTCCACCTCGGCTGGTCGATGCCGAGCTTGTCCACGATACGGGAGAATTTGTTACGATCCTCAGCCCTGTCAATGTCAGTGGCGGAGGTGCCGAGCAGCCTGATACCGCTGTTCTGGAGAGGGAGGGCGAGGTTGTTGGGAATCTGACCGCCCACACTCACAATGACACCATACGGATGCTCCATGGAGCAGATGTCCATGACCGTCTCGTAACTGAGCTCGTCGAAATAGAGCCTGTCGCAGATGTCGTAGTCCGTGGAGACGGTCTCGGGGTTGTAGTTGATCATGACAGCCCTGTAACCATTCTCCTTGAGGGTCTGGAGGGCATTGACGCCGCACCAGTCAAACTCGACGCTCGAGCCGATGCGGTATGCGCCGGAGCCGAGCACTATGACAGTCTTGCCGTCATCCTCGTAGGTGACATCGTTCTTCTCGCCGTTGTAGGTCAGATACAGATAGTTGGTCTGGGACGGGAACTCCGCTGCGAGGGTGTCTATCTGCTTGACGCAAGGCCTCAGGCCTATGGCCTCGCGGCGTTGTCTGACTTCCAGTTCCTTGATGCCGAACACCCTGGCTATCTGAATATCCGAAAATCCCTGGTGCTTTGCGACAGAGAGCAACTCATCGCTGAGTGCGGAGAATTCCGGCAGGGACTCGAGACTGCGATAGGTGTTCTCGATATTCTCGAGCTTGTCGAGGAACCATTTGTCTATCTTGGTGAGATCGTGTATCTTATCTACGCTGTAGCCGGATTGGAATGCCGCCGCTATCGCGAAAATGCGCGTGTCGGTAGGATTCTTGAGAGCGTCATCCAGGTCAGCGGTCTCATAAGCCTTGTTGCATACGAATCCGTTCGCGCCCTGGCCTATCATGCGCAGACCTTTCTGAATGGCCTCTTCGAAACTGCGGCCTATAGCCATCACCTCACCGACGCTCTTCATGCTGGAACCGATTTCCCTCGAGACGCGGCGGAATTTTGCCAGATCCCAACGGGGAATCTTGCAGACCACATAGTCCAAAGTCGGCTCGAAGAATGCCGGAGTCGTGCCGGTCACGGAGTTCTTGAGCTCGAAGAGTCCGTAGCCCAAGCCGATTTTGGCGGCGATGAATGCGAGAGGATAGCCTGTCGCCTTGGATGCGAGAGCAGACGAGCGGCTCAGACGGGCATTGATCTCGATTACGCGATAATCTTCTCCGTCAGGGGAGAATGCGAACTGGACATTGCACTCGCCGACGATGCCGACATGCCTTGCTATCTGAATGGAAATCTTGCGCAGGAAATGGAACTCGTCATTGGTGAGTGTCTGCGACGGGGCGACGACAATGCTCTCTCCGGTGTGGATGCCGAGCGGGTCGAAATTCTCCATGTTGCAGCCAGTGATGCAGTTGTCATAACTGTCACGGACCACCTCGTATTCGATTTCCTTCCAGCCCTTGAGCGATTTCTCGACCAATACCTGGGGCGAGAAAGAGAATGCCTTGCTGACAGTAGCGATGAGTTCAGCCTCGTCATCGCAGAATCCCGAGCCGAGTCCTCCGAGTGCGTATGCTGCGCGTACGATGACAGGGTAGCCAACAGCCTCGGCAGCGGCGCACGCCTCCTCAATGGAGGATGCCGCGTGAGACTTGATGGTCTTGACTCCGATCTCGTCCAGTTTCTCGACAAACAGTTCTCTGTCCTCTGTATTGATGATGGCCTGCACAGGCGTGCCGAGCACTTTCAGTCCGTAACGCTCGAGGATTCCGTCCTGGTAGAGCGAGACACCGCAGTTGAGAGCGGTCTGTCCGCCGAATGCGAGGATAATGCCCTGAGGGCGTTCCTTGGCAATCACTTTCTCCACGAAATAGGGAGTGACCGGGAGGAAATAGATGCGGTCAGCCACGCCCTGGGATGTCTGGACCGTGGCGATATTGGGGTTGATGAGTATGGTCTCGATGCCCTCTTCGCGCAATGCCTTGAGAGCCTGCGAGCCGCTGTAGTCAAATTCTCCCGCCTCTCCGATCTTCAATGCGCCTGAGCCGAGGACCAGGACTTTCTTTATGCTTGTGTCAATCATAACTTGCTGATGAAATCGTCAAATAGAATCTCCGTATCTACCGGGCCGCTGGAGGCCTCCGGATGGAACTGTGCCGAGAAGAAAGGCTTGCTCTTGTGGCGTATGCCCTCGTTGGTGCCGTCATTCATATTGATGAAATAAGGCTCCCAATCATCTCCGAGCGTGGCATTGTCTATGGCAAAACCGTGGTTCTGGGATGTGATGAAGCATTTGTTGCTTCCGACCATGCGCACCGGCTGGTTGTGGCTGCGATGTCCGTATTTGAGTTTGAACACCTCCGCTCCGGCAGCCTTGCCGAGGAGTTGGTTACCCATACAGATGCCGAAGATAGGCTTGTCTCCGCGCATTGCCTCGCGGATGTGGTCTACTGCCACACCGCAGAGATTGGGGTTGCCCGGACCGTTGGAGATGAAGAGGCCGTCCCATTCAATCTGATTGAAATCATAGTCCCAGGGCACTCTGACCACTTTGATGCCGCGGTTGATGAGGCAGCGGAGTATCTGGTTCTTGACTCCGCAGTCCACCAGCACGACAGTCTTGGGACCCTCTCCGTAGGTGATGACTTCCTTGCAGCTGACGATGTCTACCTGATTGTCGGTGTTGGGGTCGTGCACAGGGAACGGCTCGCCGGGAGTCCAGTTGTCGGTAGGGTGTGTGCAACCCTCGGGCGTAATCGAGCCGAGCATTGCGCCTTCTTCCCTGAGCATCTGGGTGAGTTCGCGCGTGTCTACGCCGCATATTGCCGGAATGTGCTGCTCCTTGAGCCAGTCGGAGAGGCTCTTGACAGCATCATAGTGGCTGTATTTCTCGCTGTAGTCGGAGATAACCAGACCGCGCACATAAATGCGGTCCGATTCGAAATTGGCGCTGAGTCCGTCGGGCGCAACGCTGTCATCGGGCACTCCGTAGTTACCTATGATCGGATAGGTCACGCAGAGAATCTGTCCCGAGTACGACGGGTCCGTAAGACTCTCCGGATAGCCCACCATGGCGGTGGAGAAGACGACTTCGCCGTCGCAGGGCGCTTCGTAGCCGAAACTCCTGCCTTCCAGCCTGCGTCCGTTCGCAAGAGTGAGGATTGCTTTCTTCATGTTGTATGGGGTATTACCATTTTGTCGCTTCAGTCATCTTGGCCTCTATGCGTTCCGTGCACAGATTGCCGATGCTGCCTATATGTGTATGTCCGAGGTCGGACACCTTGGAGGGCGAGCCCTCCGCATCAGTGCCGCCATAGCGGAAATGTCCTTCGTTCACCTCTATGCCCACCTGCCTGTACGCCTCGCGGAACGGTACTCCGGAGAGCGTCCTGCGGTTGACTTCCTCTACGGTAAACAGGTAGTTGTAAAGAGGGTTGTCGAGGATGTGTTCATTGACCTCTATATGTTCCAGCATGTATGCTGTCATGTCTATGCAACTGTGCATGAGCTCGATAGCCGGGAAGAGAATGTCCTTGAGCAACTGGTAGTCGCGGTGATAGCCGTGAGGCATGTTGCTGCAGAGCATGGAGATTTCATTTTCGGTAGAGAGGATGCGGTTGCATTTGCCGCGCACCATTTCCCAGACATCGGGATTTTTTTTGTGCGGCATGATGCTGGAGCCCGTCGTGAGATTGTCTGGGAAGTGTATAAATCCGTAGTTGGGGCACATGTACATGCAGCAGTCGGCAGCAAACTTGTTGAGCGTGAGCGCTATGGAGCCCATTGCGGAAGCGACGCACTTCTCGGTCTTGCCACGGCTCATCTGGGCGGCGACGCTGTTGTAGTCCAGATCTGCGAATCCGAGCAGGCGGGTGGTCATTTCCCTGTCAAGGGGGAATGAGTTGCCGTATCCGGCCGCCGAGCCGAGCGGATTCTGGTCCACGACCCTGTAAGCCCCGTGCAGCATGTAGATGTCATTGATTAGGGCCTCCGCGTATGCTCCGAACCAGAGACCGAACGAGGACGGCATGGCGATCTGTGCATGCGTGTATCCGGGCAGCAGGACCTCCTTGTATTTCTCGCTAAGTGCCAGCAGACTCTTGCACAGTCCGCTGACCTCGTCGCGCAGGGCGAGGAGCTCGTCCTTGAGGTACAGTTTGATGTCCACCAGCACCTGGTCGTTGCGAGAACGCCCGCTGTGTATCTTCTTGCCGACTTCGCCGAGTTTGCGGGTCAGCAGCAGTTCCACCTGCGAATGAATGTCCTCCACGCCGTCTTCGAGGACGAAGTGCCCGTTCTCGATGTCCGCTGCTATTTCATCCAGCGCGGCCGTCAGAGTGTCCAGTTCGTCGCTGCCGAGCAGACCGATGCTCTGAAGCATCCTGATGTGTGCCTTGGAACCCTGCACATCGTATTTCGCAAGCCTCATGTCGAGGATGCGGTCGTCACCGACCGTAAACGCTTCTACCTTGTCGGTTGCTGCGGTGCCTTTATTCCAGAGTGTTGCCATATAGATTGTCAATAATGTCAGAATATACTTTCACTGCGTCCGCAATCTCCTGCGTGAGTATGTACTCGTCTGCGGTGTGCGAACGCGAAGATTCTCCCGGCCCTATCTTTACCGCATCGCAGCAGGGGATTCTCATCCAGTCGGATGTGGTGGGAGAGGAGAATGTGCCGATACCTAATGCGGATACCGTGCGCATGAGAGGGGAGCCCTGCCGTGTGACGGAGGAGCGGTTGTCGAGCCTGCGGGCGTGCAGGGTGCTGTTGCATATCCCCTGGAGTTCGTCAGTCAGTTCGGCATTGGTATACAGTTCGTTGGGACGGATATCCACGACGAAGTCGCAGGCATCTGGGACGACATTGTGCGCTGAACCTGCATTTATCTGTGTGACAGACATTTTCACTTCGCCTAAGACGGACGAAACGCGTCCGAACTTGTGTGCCTTGAGGCGGACAATGTCCTCGACGGCAATGTAGAGAGCATTGACGCCTTCGCCGCGTGCCGCGTGTCCGGCAACTCCATGCGCGTGTCCGTCGATGACGAGGAGCCCTCTCTCGCTTGTCGCCGCCTTGAGCCCTGTGGGTTCGCCCACTATGACCCAGTCCGGCATCGCAAATCCGGCGTCTACGGCAAAGAATCCGTCAGTGGCATACAACCATGCTGCACCATCGGCTCCGGAGCGCTCCTCTTCGCAAGTGAGACAGAGCATAAGATTGAATGGCAGACCGGCCGAGCGGTATTTCCTGAACACCGCAATCATCGCTGCCACACTGCCTCCGTCGTCGTTGGAGCCGAGACCGCGCACTATTGTCGGGTCGTCGCCGGGCTCGAACGGGTCGGAGGTATAGCCACTGTTCGCCGGCACGGTGTCAATATGCGCATCGAGGGCGAGTGTAGGCCTGTTTATCGGGTCATAGCCGTCAGCGACGGCTATGATATTGTTTCTCTCAATGGAATGGGCAATGCCTCTCTCGGAAAGGAAAACGCTGATGAGATCCCTCACGCCTGTCTCTTCAAAAGACAGAGAAGGGATTCGGACCATATTCCGCAGCAATTCTATACTTTCTTCGAGATACCTGTCCGTCATTGCAATGAAATTGTTGTGCCTCCGTCATGGAGGAGGTCTTCCGAATGTTTTATCACGACGGATCCGGCTCCGGCGCGCAAGGCGTCCATTGCCCCGTCTATCTTGGGTATCATGCCGGCGTCGACGCAGCCCTCGGCCTTGAGTTCGCTGTACAGTTCCGGACCGATGTGCGGGATGACACTGTCCGGGTCTTCCTTGTCCCGGAGCACGCCTTTGCGCTCAAAACAGCATATCAGACGTCCGTGTACCGCCGCTGCCACGGAGGAGGCTATTGTGTCGGCGTTGGTGTTGAGCAGCTGTCCCTTGCCGTCGTGGTTTATGGCGCAGAGCACAGGGGTAAGCCCTGCTTCGAGCAAAGCCTGGAGCACTCCGGCGTCCACGGATGCAGGGGTGACATCTCCCACATAGCCGTAGTCGACCACTGTCACGCCGTCGGACAATGTCTTCGGGGCTCTCTTTGCCGCTGTGATGACATTTGCATCGCAGCCTGAGAGTCCTATGGCATTGCATCCGTATTTCTGGAGAGTGGCGACTATGCTCTTGTTGCACCAGCCGGAGTACATCATAGTGACGGCCTTGAGCGTCTCCGCGTCAGTGACCCTGCGTCCCTCTATCTTGATGGGCTTCATGCCGAGGGCCTCCTGCAACTGTGCCGCCGACTTGCCGCCGCCGTGCACGAGTATCTTGTGACCGGGCAACGCAGCGAAATCCCGGCAGAAACTGTCGAGCATCTCCGCTGAGTCTATCACTCCGCCGCCTATTTTGACTACATCTGTCATAGTGCCTCCAGCATTCTCTTCATGACGACCTGTGCCGAGATCTCGCGGTTGGCGGCCTCGGGGATGACAAGGCTGGTGGGGGAGTCTATGACCTCGTCGCTCACAATCACATTGCGCCTTACCGGCAGACAGTGCATAAAGAATGCGTTGTCTGTGACTGCCATGTGGCGGGCGTCCACCGTCCAACTGCGGTCATCAGACAATATCTTGCCGTAATCCTCGGGACGGGTGACTCCGGGACAACTCCAGTTCTTGGCGTATACAAACTCAGCCCCCTCGAGAGCCTTCATCTGGTCGTATTCGATTCTCGCTCCGGCTGTGAATCTCGGGTCGAGTTCGTATCCTTCCGGGTGCGTGATTACGAAATCCACGTCTGCGGCGCACATCCATTCTGCGAATGAGTTGGGCACGGCCTGAGGCAGAGCCTTGGGATGGGGTGCCCATGTAAGGACCACCTTGGGACGGGCGGAACGCTTGTATTCATCTATGGTGATGAGGTCGGCGAATGCCTGGCAGGGATGCACGGTGGCGGATTCGAGACTGATGACGGGCTTGCCGCTGTATTCGATAAACTGGCGCAGCACCGTCTCCGCGTAGTCATATTCCCTGTCTGCGAGTCCGGCAAATGAACGGACTCCTATTATGTCGCAGTAGCCTGCAATGACAGGAATGGCCTCCTTGAGGTGCTCGGACTTGTCTGAATCCATGATTGCTCCATCGCGGGTCTCCAGTTTCCAGCTGTCCTGTCCGATGTTGAGCACAATCGGATTCATACCGAGGTTGTAGGCGGCCTTCTGGCTGCTGAGACGGGTACGCAGGCTGTTGTTGAAGAATACGAGGAGGATTGTCTTGTTTTCGCCAAGGTGTTTCCAAGCGAAACGGTCGGCTTTGACCTCCCTTGCCTCCCTCAGGGCGGCATTGAGGTCTCCGATATCAGAAACGTGGAAGAATGTTCTCATTCGGGGCTGCAAGTTACAGAATTTCTTTCAAAGCCGCAATGAAAATATCGGCTTCTTCTGCCTTGAGGCAGAGCGGAGGGAGCAGGCGTATCATGTTATTGCCTGACACTCCGGTGAATATGTGCTTGTCATAGAGGAGGGCCTTGCGTATGGGGGCGACATCTTCATTGAACTCTATGCCTATCATGAGTCCGCGTCCACGGACATCCTTGATGCGGGGGCTGGACGGGATGGCGGCCTTGAGCCTCTCTCCCACGGCGAGGGAATTGGCGACGAGGTCTTCCTTCTCCATGATTTCGAGCACGGCAATGGCGGCGGACATGGCGAGGTAATTGCCCCCGAATGTCGTGCCGAGCATGCCCTTTACAGCCTCGAACATGGGCGAAATCAGCACCGCACCGCAGGGGAATCCGTTGGCTATACCCTTGGCGCAGGTGATGAGGTCGGGCCTGATTCCTGCCCACTGGTGCGCAAAGAAGCGTCCGCTGCGGCCGTATCCGCTCTGGATCTCGTCGAGAATGAGGACGACGCCGTGACGCGTGCACAACTCTCTCAACTCCTGCATGAATCCGTCGTCGGGCACATTGATGCCTCCGCAGCCCTGTATACCCTCGATGATGACCGCAGCCACATCTCCGCCTTTCAGAGCCTCTTCGACAGCCGCGATGTCATTGAGATCGCAGAATGTCACCTTGTGGCCGGTGTTGAACGGGGACTGTATCCTGGGATTGTCGGTGACAGCCACCGCTCCGGACGTGCGTCCGTGGAAACTCTTGCGGAATGCCACCACACGGTCCTTGCCGGTATGGAATGACGCCAGTTTCAGAGCGTTCTCATTGGCCTCCGCGCCGGAATTGGCGAGAAACAGGGAGTAGTCCTCATAGCCGCTCGCCTTGCCGAGTATGGCTGCGAGACGCTCCTGCATCGGGTTGATGACGCTGTTGGAATAGAAACCTATCTTGCCGAGCTGGCTCGTGATTGCAGATATATAGTCGGGATGGCTGTGTCCCACGGATATGACCGCATGTCCTCCGTAGAGGTCGAGATACTCCTGTCCCTTGTCATCTGTCACCCTGCATCCGCATGCGCTTGCAGGGGTGATGTCAAAAAGTGAATATACGTTGAATAAATCCATCGTGTGTATGCTTTAGAATGCCGAGGCTTTGAGCCTGAGTCCTGCGTTTTCGGGCAGCCCGAAGATGATGTTCATGTTCTGGACTGCCTGTCCGGAAGCGCCCTTGAGCAGATTGTCTATAGCTGAACTGATGACGACCTTGCCCTCGTGCCTCTCCACGGAAATGATGCATTTGTTGGTGTTCACCACCTGCTTGAGATCCACTGGAGTGTCGCTCACGAATGTGAATGCGGTATCGGCGTAATAATCCTTGTAACGATTGCGCACCACTTCCTCTGACAATTCGCAGTCAGTGTAGACGCTCGCGAATATTCCCCTTGCAAAATCGCCCCTTAGGGGGACGAAATTGACATTCCCGGAGAAATCGGGCTGGAGCGAATGCAGGCTGCGGCCTATTTCCGCGAGGTGCTGGTGCGTGAATGTCTTGTAGGCGGAGATGTTGTTGTTGCGCCAGCTGAAATGGGTGGTGGCGCCGGGTTTGACACCTGCTCCGGTAGAGCCTGTGATGGCGGTCACCTCTATGTCCCCGTGTAGCAGGCCGGTGGCGGCGAGGGGGAGTACGGCGAGTTGTATAGCAGTGGCGAAACAGCCTGGATTGGCTATGAGCCTCGCACCCTCTATGCGGGAATGCTGCATCTCCGGCAGACCATATATATATCCCTCGCTCTCATCGCGGAAATCCTGTGCCAGATCCACGACCTTGAGACGGGCGGGAAGAGTGTGCTCCTGCCAGAACATCCGGCTCCTGCCGTGCGCCGAACACAGGAACAGCACATCAATGGCATCGAGGTCGATTTCGGAACTGAATTTCATGTCAGTATCTCCGAATATGCCCTCGTGTACCTCATACAGGTATTTGCCGGCATTGCTCTCCGAATTTACGAATGCAATCCGCACATTCGGGTGATTGAGCAGCAGGCGTATGAGTTCTCCGCCGGTGTATCCGGCTCCGCCGATAATGCCGACCGACAGGGGAGCGTTGCCGTTCTGTACAGTTGCCATCATCGTCTAACGCTTTTCGTCCGGATGGACGCTGTAGTATGCACGCAGAGGCGTGGAAGTAATCTTGATAAAGCCCTTGGCGTCCTCGGAAGTCCACGCAGTGGCGGTCTCTCCGTATTCGCCGAGCTTGTTGTGCACCAGGTCATCGGGAGTGTCGCAGCCGACAGTGCTGAATCCGTAGGGACGCAACTCGAGAGTGACGGTACCGTTGACATTGCGCTGGCTGCTCGTCAGCATGGCCTCGATGTCCGGCATTACAGGCTCCAGATACTGGCTCTCGTGCAGGAACATGCCGTACCAGTTGGCAACTTGGTCCTTCCAGTACTGCTGCCATTTGCTGAGAGTGAATTTCTCGAGGAACTTGTGTGCGCCGATGATGAGCATGGGAGCAGCCGCCTCAAATCCGACACGACCCTTGATACCTATGATAGTGTCACCGACGTGCATGTCGCGGCCTATGCCGTATGCCGAGCCGATTTCCTCTACGGCCTGGATAGCCGCAATCTTGTCATCGTATTCCTTGCCGTTGACGGAGACCAGTTCTCCGTGCTTGAATCCGAGGGCGAGAATCTCAGAGCCGTGTCGTGTGACCTGCTTGAGATATGCGCTCTCGGGGAGTCCCTGGGTGGAGTCGAGAATCTCGCCGCCACAGATGGAAGTACCCCAGATACCGACATTATACGAATATTTCAACTTGGTGAAATCGGCGAAATAGCCGTTGGCGTTGAGATAGTCCACCTCTTCCTTGCGGGTGAGGTTGCTGTCGCGGGTGAGAGTGATGATTTCCATATCGGGGCACATCACGAGGAAAGTCATGTCAAATCTGACCTGGTCGTTGCCTGCGCCAGTAGAGCCGTGTGCGATGGCGTCCGCTCCGATTTCATTCGCGTAGCGTGCTATCGCCATGCCCTGGAAAATGCGCTCGGAGGATACCGATATGGGGTATGTGCCTCCACGCAGGACATTGCCGAATACCATGTATTTCAGGCTCTTGTCGTAGTATTCCTTGGTCACGTCGAGTGTGACATAAGAGCTAGCTCCCAGTTTGTAGGCGTTCTCTTCATTGGCCTTGAGCTGCTCCGGGCTGAATCCGCCGGTATTCGCGCAGGCTGCATATACCTCGTATCCTTTTTCTTTGGCGAGATACATCACGGTGTAGGATGTATCCAGTCCTCCGCTGAATGCGACAACGACTTTTTTCTTGCTCATATCTTGTAGTGCTTTTGTTTTCCTGAATTATTCCGCGCTCTCGTCGGGGTGATGGATTTCCAGATGCTCCTTGGGGTCATAAAGCAGTCCCGTGCAGATGCACATCTTGTAGTCGTGGGACTGGAGTATGTCAAAATGACGGCATCCCTCACAGCCTTTCCAGAAATCGGGGTCATCTGTGAGTTCGGTGAACGGCACGGGTCTGAATCCGAATTCGTAGTTCATCTTCATGACAGCCGCACCTGTAGTGATGGAAAATATCTTGGCGTCGGGGAATAGGGTCCTTGACAGGATGAATGTCTGCTCCTTAATCTTCTTCGCGACTCCAAGGCCCCTGAACTTGTGGGCGACAATCAGACCCGAATTGGCAACGAAACTCTTGCCTCCCCAAGACTCTATATATGAGAATCCTGCAAACTCGCCTTCGTCGCTGAGCGCGATGACGGCCTTGCCGGCTTCCATCTTCTCGATGATGTACTCTTTCTTACGGTTTGCGATGCCGGTCTTGCGCTCCTTGGAGGAAATCAATATCTCATCGCAAATCTCCTGTGCGTATTTGGTGTGGCTCATGTCTGCCACCATCACATTTATATTCACTTTACTTGTATTCTCTTCCATAAATCATTTGCCGGCTGTCCGGCTCCAACATTGTTTTCTGTCTATTGTATCGTCTTTTTTGTTTCTGTCGCATCCTCTGCGGCATCGCATTTCATCATTACTGCGCCGTTGCAGCCTTGTCCTGTGCGTGCGGAGCCATGATGGCATGGTGACCGTAGGGCAATAAGGGGACTAACGGCAAGACAAACCGAGATTGTCAATTGCAATTGATTCTGATGAAAATCCGTAT
>CAZKRZ010000028.1:0-259 GCA_964555325.1 uncultured Muribaculaceae bacterium | reverse complement strand
GATGTACATCGAATTTCCGAGTGGGTGGGAGGGTTCTACGCCTCCTATTCTCGCACTCGGAGCAGCAACTGTGTGATGTACGGTCGTCTCATTTGAGGGACAAATATACGCTTTTATTTTGTGAAGGTGAAATAAATTCTCCTACTCTTTACTGCCGTGTTGCCAATGTGTGTGATTTGCGTGTGAGTGGAGCTCATAACCGCAGAGGCGGTTGAATGGGTGATTCCCTGTAGGGACGGTCGGATTCGAACCGACGACC
>CAZKRZ010000027.1:0-12459 GCA_964555325.1 uncultured Muribaculaceae bacterium | reverse complement strand
CGCCATGAAATGGAATGACGACCTGCTGATAGTCTCCAATACGTCTTCTGAAATATTCGCCTATTTCCTGTCGGACGGTAGGATGAGCACAATCGAACGTATCCACAATTCGGACGTGGTGACGCTGTGCAAAAGCCATGACGGCATCCTGTTCGTGGGGACGGACGGCAACGGTGTCCTGCAGATATACGAAGATCTCAAACAATTCCACAGCCTTCCGCTTATTGCCATTTCGCAGAGAATCAGGCCCGTGCGCTCGTTCTACAAGGATCGGGGCGGCAATGTCTATGTGGGGACAAAGGGCAACGGAATGTACATCATACGCCCCGATGGCTCTTCGGAAAACATCACCGAGGCAGACGGGCTTTCCACCAATTCCGTATATGCCATGGCGGAAGACCGTTATGGGAACATCCTTATCGGGCACGAAGGCAACGGGCTGGAAGTATATTCCCCGAAAACTAAGACTTTCTCGCACATACGTCCGGCGGAAGGCGAGTATTTCGGGGCGGTATATGTAATATTCATCGACCCTGACGATGGTTCCATCTGGCTCGGAAGTTTTGGTGACGGATTGCTCAGGCTCGGCCTTGAAATGAGGAACGGGCAATATGCCATTACCCGGCAAGAGAGATATACAAACCGTCCGGACGATGCCAATTCTTTGAGTAACAGTATCATATCTTCCATTCTGAAAGATTCTGACGGCTTCCTATGGATAGGGACGAGGGGCGGCGGACTCAACAGGTTCAATCCGCAGACGAAGGAGTTTGGGCATTATACAGTGACTGAGGAGGAGGGCTCGATAAGCAGCAATGACATACTGTCGCTATGTATGAGCCGCGATTCCTCCCTGCTTATAGGCACGGGTTACGGATTCAACAAGCTTTCGGACCTGTCCGGGGGCAAGGCCGCATTCGAGTCGTTCACAAGCGACGATATCCTCCCAAACAATACCGTGCACGGCATAATCGAGGATGACAGCGGGAAACTGTGGCTGTCCACCAACAAGGGGCTTGCGATGCTCGATTTCGGCAATTCGCAGTATATCAGTTTCTATAACTATGATTCCCTTCAGGATGAATATACCGACGGCACATGCTTCCGAAGTCATGACGGACTTATCTATCTCGGAGGACATGATGGCATAGACTGGTTCCATCCCGACAGTGTAAAGGTGCGCACCTACCGTCCGCGTCCGGAAATCAGCGGCATCATGGTCAGGTCCCGTCCTGTCTCCCTCCAGGATACGGTCAAGACCCGCAGGCTCGTGCTGAAGCACAGCGACAACTTCTTTGTCGTCAATTTCTCCGCGGTCGAATACATCAACAATTCAAATTGCAGGTTCGAGTACAATCTCCAGGGGTTCGACGATACGTGGACCGATGCCGGCAAAGGCAATTCGGCGACATTCACCAATGTCCCTCCGGGCAAGTACCGGCTTACGGTCAGATGTACCAACGGGGACAAGGTGCTTAGCCCGTATACGCAGTCTCTTGACATCATTATCAAGAATCCCTGGTACGATACGATTCTTGCCAGGATATGCTATTGCATTCTGGTCGCCCTGATGTCCTGGATGTTAATCTACATCCTGAAGAAGCGCATGGAGCGGAAGAAGAAAATCGAATTCGAAGAGTTGAAGCGGCAGCAGGAGAAGGCGACCTACGAAGCCAAACTGAGGTTCTTTACGGACATCGCCCATGAATTCGGTACGCCGCTCACGCTCATCTGCGGCTCGAGCGAACAGCTTGTCTCAAGCGGCAAGATGAGCGCCAGGGAAATCAAGTACCTGTCTGTAATCCAGAACAATGCGAACCGTATGCAGAGGCTGATAGGTGAGCTTATGGAGTTCCGGAAAGTGGATACCGGCAACTGCGAGCCGGTCTTCAGCAAGGTCTGCATTTCCGATTTCGTGACATCGATCATAGGCAATTTCTCGGAAATGAATGACGAGAAGGGTATATCCCTCAACGTCTCGCTTCCTCCGGAGAAACTGTTCATCGTGAGCGACAAGGGGGCACTGGAGAAGATAATCTACAACCTTGTCTCAAACGCCTACAAATACACCCATTCCTACGGGCGGATAGATATAGGGCTGTCGGACGGGGAGGACAGCACGCATTTCGTCATCAGGAACTACGGCAAGGGACTGACTCCGGACGAATTGAAAAGAATCTTCAACAGGTTCGTCATCCTGGAGAATTTCGAGATGCAGGTGGCGAAAGGAAGGCCTTTCAGAAACGGGATAGGTCTCAACCTTGCATTGAGCCTTGCCAAGGCCCTGTCCGGCAATATTGTGCCTACAAGCGTTCTCGGAGAGTACACCCAGTTCGAACTGGTTCTTCCGCATATTCCGGAGGACCGCATTCTTCCTGAAAATGCAGTGGAGAAACCGTCGGACTGCACCATCCGGTCAATGCCGTTAATGGACCGGGACTATATCGGGGACGGATATGTTCCGGAGCAGGCTCCAGTGCCGGTGCGTGATGACGGCGACCGTCTTAGGCTCATGATAGTGGATGACGAGGAGGCAATCAGGAATCTTGTGTCCGACATATTCAACCCGGAGTACGCTGTGTTGCAGGCCGACAATGGCGAGGAGGCTGTCAAACTGCTGAATAACAACCGCGTGGACCTTATTATCACCGATCTGATGATGCCACGGATGAACGGTATCGAGTTTGTCAGGCATCTCAAGTCCGATGAACTGACCCGATTCATCCCGATAGTGTTCCTCACATTCAAAAACAATGTCGAGACCGAGATTAACAGTTACGAGATAGGCGTGGAGGCCTTTCTTCCGAAGCCGTTCCATCCCAAGCAGTTAAAAGCTGTCGTGTCGAGGATTATGAGAAACAGGCAAGACCTCAGGCAGTATTACAATTCGGCTATCTCAAAGACTACCGTGCTCAACGGAAAAGCCGTAAAGGAGGAGGACCGTAAATTCATCGTGCAGCTCACTGCCGTCGTGGAGGAGAATATGACGGACGAGTCCCTGTCCGCGAATTTCCTCTGTGACAAGATGCATGTCAGCAGGATGAGCCTGTACCGGAAACTGAAGGACATAGCCTCGGTAACGCCGAGCGAATTCATAATGAACATCAAGATCGGTCATGCGGCGCAGCTTCTCCGCACGACCTCGATGACTGTACAGGAGATAATGTACGCCTCCGGCTTCAATAACAAGTCATATTTCTACCGCGAGTTTGCCGAACGCTTCCAGATGACTCCAAAGGCGTACAGGACAGCCGGTGGACGGGACAGAACGGAGGAATAGGACGCGTTGGACACCTTTTAGAAACAATACCATACTCATTTGGACTGTCCCGGAGGTATTTTTGCGTATAGTTGAACCGCAAACAATACCACGGACCAGATGAGCGATAACACCGGAAGCAGAATATTCTCCGAGATAAGGCATTTCAGCCGTTATCCGCGCAACATGAAGACATTGCTTGTCACGAACATGCTTTATGCGTTCGTGCTGCCGGTGGTTGAACTGTTTGTGGGGACATATATCATCAGGAACAGTTCCGACCTGGCCTATGTGATAGGCTACCAGCTCGCGGTATATACAGGCATTCCGATAACCTTTCTCGTGAACGGATTTCTGCTGAGGCGGATAAAGGTCACTTACCTGTATGCATTCGGCATGATTCTGAGCGGTGTCTCCATGGCGGTGATGATGTCTCTGAGCAGCCTCAGTCTCGGGGGGATTGTACTCGCAGGACTGATAATGGGGTTCTCGTACGGCTTTTTCTGGGCGAACAGGGACCTTCTTGCACTCAAGTCGACCTGCGACTCGGACAGAAATTATTACTACGGACTTGAGAGTTTCTTCAATACATTCGCAGGGGTGCTCGTCCCGTATGTGGTTGGCATTTTCATCGGTGCCGCCGGGAAAGGAGACTTCCTCGGAGGAGACATCAACCTTGCATACCGAATCATCACCGGGTGCGTGTTTGTCATTACGGTAACAGCCTCCATAGTGCTTTTCAGAGGCCGTTTCGGTACTCAAGACACGGGCCGGTTTATATGGTTCAAATTCGAGAAGATATGGAACAAGATGATGTGTCTCGCCATGCTCAAGGGCATAGCCCAGGGGTTCATCGTCACGGCCCCGTCGATGCTTGTAATGACATTCATCGGCAATGAATCCACCCTTGGTACGCTGCAGTCCGTCAGTGCCATCGTATCGGCTGTGCTGCTCTACCTTCTCGGCCGTTTCGCTTCGCCGAAGCATAGGATATACATATTCTCTGCAGGTCTGCTTCTGTTTGCCGCCGGCGGTCTGTTCAACGCCGTGCTGTATTCTGCGGAGGGCGTCATCGTCTTCATGCTGTGCCTCGTTATAGGGAGACCTCTCATGGATATGGGATATTTTCCTATCCAGATGCGTACGATAGACTATGTGAGCGGCAGGGAGAAGCGTTCGTCCTATTCCTACATTTTCGTACATGAGTTCGGGCTCTATGTGGGACGCTTCTTCGGATGCGGCCTGTTTATCCTCATCACCGCGCTTATGTCCGATGAAGTGGCGCTCCGGTACACGATATTGATAATCGGCATATTGCAGCTGCTCTCAATACCGTTGTCAAAACATATTATCAATAACCTCGACAAACTCGAATCAGATGAATAGGCTCCTGATATGCGCTGTGGCCGCCGTCTTGGGGGCTGCGGTCATGACCGCAAAAGAAAAACCGGTGGACTATGTGTCCTATGTGAATACGCTCCAGGGGCCGGATTCTGACTTTTCGCTCAGCCGCGGCAACACATATCCGATGACGGCGATGCCTTTCGGTGTGCATGGATGGTCTCCGCAGACCGGTAAGAACGGTGACGGATGGAAATACCAGTATTCCGTAGGCAAGATCAAGGGATTTTGCCAGTCCCACCAGTGCAGTCCGTGGTGCAGCGACTATGCCGTATGGTCGCTGATGCCGGAAGTGGGGGAACTTGTGGTGGACGAGATGGACAGGGCGTCGTCGTTTTCGCACAGCAATGAAACGGGAAGCCCTCATTATTATAAGGTTAGGTTCGACAACGGTATAACAACTGAAATCGCCCCGATGGAACGTTCTGCGCATATGCGCTTCAGTTATCCTGCCGGGGAAGAGGCCTTCCTTGTCATCGACGGATATACAGGGAACAGCTCATTCCGGATTGATGCCTCGGGAAGGCGTGTCACTGGTTGGGTGGACAATCACAGGTTCGTTAACAATCCGTCCACTTTCCGTAGTTATATGGTAATCGAGTTCGATAAGCCGTTTGTCGATTACGGAGTATGGGAGAACCGTGGCAACACCGTCACCGGAGGGATTGCCGAGTGTGAAGGTCCCGGATGCGGTATCTATTTGAAATTCAGGAAAGGCGCGAAGGTACAGGTGCGGACGGCTTCTTCGTATATCAGTCCGGAGCAGGCGGAACTCACCCTTGAACGCGAACTTGGCGGAGACAGGAGTCTCGAGGACACAAAGCACCGCGGACATGGGGTCTGGAACGCCCTTCTCGGCAGGATAAAGGTGGAGGGATGCTCCGAGGAACAGCTCAGGACATTTTATTCCTGCCTTTTCCGTTCCAATCTTTTCTCACGCAAGTTCTACGAGATAAACGCTGACGGCGAACCGTACTACTACAGTCCGTACGACGGACTTGTGCATGACGGCTATATGTTTACGGACAACGGACTCTGGGATACCTTCAGATCCCAGTTCCCGCTGACCAATATCCTGCATCCTACCCAGCAGGGACGCTACATGAATGCGCTTCTTGCGGCGCAGCGGGAGTGCGGGTGGCTTCCGGCCTGGTCCAATCCCGGGGAGACCGGAGGAATGCTCGGCAACCATGCCATTTCGCTCCTCGCGGACGCATGGGCGAAAGGCATCAGGGACTTCGACGCGGAGCAGGCTCTTGAGGCATACGCCCACGAAGCCATGAACAAGGGCCCATGGGGCGGGGCTAACGGCAGAGCCGGTTGGAAGGAGTATTTCCAACTCGGATATGTCACATTCCCGGAATCGCATGGCTCTACGGCGCAGACGCTCGAATATGCCTATGATGATTTCTGCGCATGGGCTTTGGCCAAATCAATCGGTAACGAGTTCTATGCCGGAGTCTTTGAAAGGCAGATGTACAATTACAGGAACGTGTTCGACCCGGAAGTCGGGTTCATGAGGGGCAGGGGCCTCGACGGCAGCTGGCTCGAGCCTTTTGACCCTTATGTCTGGGGCGGTCCTTATACGGAGGGGAACGCATGGCACTACAACTGGTCGGTATTCCATGATGTCCAGGGACTTATCAACCTCTACGGGAGCGACGGGGCTTTTACGGAGAAGATGGATTCTGTCTTTAATAACACCGACGAAGTGAAGCCGGGATGGTACGGCGGCATGATACACGAGATGGTGGAGATGCAGCTTGCGGGAATGGGCCAGTATGCACACGGCAACCAGCCTATACAGCATATGCCGTATCTCTACAGTTATGCCGGCCAGCCGTGGAAGACACAGTATTGGGTGAGGCAGATTGTGGACAGACTCTACAACTCCACGGAGAAGGGTTTCCCGGGTGACGAGGACCAAGGTGGAATGTCTTCATGGTATGTGCTCAGCGCATTGGGAATCTATGCCGTGACTCCGGGCACGGACCAGTATGTGATAGGCAGTCCGACATTCGGCAAGGCATCCATAACCATGGAGAACGGTAATGTATTCGTTATCGAGGCGGAGAATAATTCTCCGGAGAATGTCTATATCCAGTCCGCCACGCTCAACGGAGTGAGCCTTGACCGCAACTACATAACATACGGTGAAATAGCCGCCGGGGGGATTCTCTACCTCGTCATGGGACCTGAGCCTGCTCTCGGAAGGAATACGGAGAAGTCCGCCTCACCATTCTCTCTGTCTAAGCCGATACAATAGATAATTCAATGATACACAAGCGTCTGGTAATAGCCGCGATTGCAGCGTGCGCATCATTCTTCACCGCATCGGGAGAAGAACTTTCCAAATGGGTTGATACCGGCATAGGGGCGGGAGGATACGGACTTGTGGCCGGCAACTGCTACAGAGGGGCCGTCTACCCGCACGGTATGGTCCAGTTTACACCGTCATTCTTCACCAGGAGCATAGGTTTCACCGTAAACCAGATGATGGGTGTGGGATGTCCGCACATGGGCAATTTCCCTCTGCTTCCGCTCAAGGGTGCACTTACCATGTCACCGGACGATATGGTGAGCTGCAGGATTCAGATTACAGGCGAGAAGGGACATGCAGGTTTTTATGAAGCGACTGTCCAGGATGACATCAAGGCGTCGCTCACTGCAACTCCGAGGACCGGATTTGCGGAATTCGTCTTCCCGGAGAACGAGAAGCAGGGGACAGTGATAATCGGGGCCGGCATCTCATCCACGCCGATAGAGAATGCGGCGGTGGTGATAACCGGACCGCATTCTGCCGAAGGCTATGCCGAGGGAGGAAATTTCTGCGGATATCCGACACCATACAAGGTATATTTCGCCGCCGAGTTCAGTGAAGATGCTGTTGTTTCCGGCACATGGAAGGACGAGGCTCTGCACGAGAGTGCGACATTCGCCGAAGGCCGCAACTCGGGAATCTATTTTACATTCAATACGGAGAATGGTAGAAAACTATATTACAAGTTCGCCGTTTCGTATGTATCCGTGGAAAATGCCAAGGAAAACCTCATGGCGGAGAATCCGGGCTGGGATTTCGCCGGGGTGAGACAGGACGCCGAGAGGGCGTGGGACGAAAAACTGTCGAAGATTCTCATCGAAACTGATGAAACCATTCTCAAAAAGCAGTTCTATTCTCATTTGTATCATGTGTTTTCCATTCCGAGCCTCTGCAGTGACGTGAACGGGGACTACATGGGGGCGGATTTCAAGGTCCACAAGACCAGGTTCAACCAATATACGGCATTCAGCAACTGGGATACATACAGGACGCAGATACAGCTTATCTCCATCCTGGAGCCTGATGTCGCTTCCGACATAGTGGTCTCACACCAGGACTTTGCAGAGCAGTCCGGCGGTTCGTTCCCGAGATGGGTTGTCGCCAATATCGAGACGGGCATAATGCAGGGTGACCCTACTTCCGTCCTCATATCCAATGCCTATGCCTTTGGGGCGCGCAATTACGATGCGAAAGCAATCCTAAAGATAATGATAAAGGGTGCTACGGAACCCGGCTCCACCTCCCAGGCCATAGAGACAAGGCCGGGGCTGAAACAGTATCTTGAGAAAGGCTACTACAATGCTTCCGAGCAACTGGAATACACATCCGCGGATTTTGCCATCGGCCAGTTCGCATTGAAGGCGGCCGGGGACGAGTTCGCAAGCTACCGTTTCTTTGAGCAGGCACGGTCATGGAAGAATCTTTTCAACCGTGAAACGGGCTGGCTGCAGTCCCGCGACGAAAACGGAGATTGGAAACCGCTGTCGGAAGACTTCAGGGAAGCCACCTACAAGAATTATTTCTGGATGGTCCCTTACGATTTCGCGGGGCTGTTCGAATTGATAGGAGGACCTCGGGAGGCAGAGAAGAGGCTTGACGAGTACACAGTCAGGCTCGATGCGAGTTATTGGGACGAGTGGTTTGCCTGCGGAAACGAGCCGACTTTCCACAACCCGTGGATTTACAACTGGACAGGCTCTCCGTACAAGACACAGGCGCTTGTGAACAGAATCCTCACGGAGCAGTACTTTCCAAGACCGGACGGATTCCCCGGCAATGAGGATGCCGGAACTATGGGAGCGTGGTATGTGTTCTCCTGCATCGGCCTCTATCCTGTGATTCCGGGTATTGGCGGTTTCTCCATCAACACCCCTGTTTTCCCTTCCGTCACAGTCAGGCTCGATGGCGGAGACCTTATCATCAATGGAGGCTCCAACAGCAACATATACATAAGCTCCATGAAACTCAACGGCAAGGCCTATGGCAGCACATGGATTGATTGGGAAGATGTGGAGAATGGTGCCTTGATAGAGTTCAGGACATCGTCCAGGCCTTCCACAAAGTGGGGCACGTCCGTCGCTCCGCCGTCATTCCGATAATCCACTATCTTAAACCATAAAGAATTTAAGACATAATGAAAAGAATTCTCCCTTTAGCGATAATGATTACAGCCTGTTCCGTGCAAGAGCCGGCTTTCTCTCCTGCGGATTATTTGAATCTGATGATAGGGGCGAGTACAAATGTGGACGCGGCCGGTGCATACCACGGGCTCGGCAAGACATTCCCCGGCGCCACCACCCCTTACGGCGTGGTACAGGTCAATCCTACTACCATAACCGGGGGAGACAACGGCTCTGGATACAGCGATGAGCATAAGACGATTGAGGGCTTCGCTATGACGCAGATGAGCGGCGTAGGCTGGAACGGCGACCTCGGCAATTTCCTTGTCATGCCGACTTCGGGCGGAATGTACACGGTGGCAGGCAAGGAGGATGCCAGCGTAAAAGGCTGGCGCTCAGTCTATGACAAGGCTTCAGAAACCGCGAAGGCAGGCTATTATTCCGTCATGCTGTCTGATTACGGCATTCTCGCAGAAGCAAGCGCGACTCCGCATTGCGGTGTGTTGAGATTCACTTTTCCGGAGAATCCTGTGTCAAGAATCCAGATAGATCTTGCAAGGAGAACGGGTGGCACCTCGACGGAGCAGTATGTGGAGGTCGTGGACAGCTGCACCATACGCGGGTGGATGAAATGTCCTCCGGAAGGCGGAGGCTGGGGCAATGGAGAGGGGCATGCGGACTATACGGTCCATTTCTATGCCCGTTTCAGCAGGCCTTTCGCCGGATATGGCTTCTGGAGCGCGGACATTCCCGAAGGGCGGAGCCGAAAATTAGAGGATGTTGAAAGTATTGAATACCAAGAGATTGTAGCGGAGTCGCGGATTGTCTCCGGTGTGAATGAACTTCAAGGAAAACACCTGGGCTTCTTTGCCGAGTATCCTACGGCGGAGGATGAGCGCATAGAATTGAGCGTCGGCATCTCCTTTGTCGATATGGACGGTGCAGAGAAGAATTTCATGAAGGAGATTGCCGGAAAGGACTTCGACACGGTACGTAAGGAGGCAGTCGCGCTTTGGAACAGGGAACTTTCGCGCATACGCATAAGCGGAGGGACCGACGACGAAAAGACTATATTCTATACTTCGCTGTATCATACGATGATTGATCCGCGCATCTATGAAGATGTTGACGGCAGGTATGTCGGCGGTGATTTCAAGGTGCACGAGAGCGACGGCAGTTTCACCAAGAGAACAATATTCAGCGGTTGGGATGTGTTCCGCAGCCAGTTCCCGCTGCAGACGATAATCAATCCTCAGTTGGTCAGTGACGAGATCAACTCCCTCATAGGCATGGCGTCCCAGAGCGGCAGGGAGTATTTTGAGCGCTGGGAGTTCGTGAACGCCTATACCGGCTGCATGATTGGCAACCCTGCGCTTTCCGTCATCGCAGACGCCTATGTCAAGGGTATACGCACATTCGATGCGGACAAGGCCCTGGAGTATTCTGTGAACACTTCCGCTAAATTCGGTAACGGAGCCATCGGCTATACACCGGGTGGCCTGAGCATATCCCATACACTTGAATATGCCTACACCGACTGGTGTGTGTCACAGCTTGCCTCCGCAATGGGTGACGAGGAGACAGCATGGGTGTTCCGCGGGAAAGGCCAGGCATATAAGAACATTTTCGACAGTTCCAAGGGATGGTTCCGTCCGAAGAACGCGGACGGTTCGTGGGCGGAATGGCCGGAGAACGCGAGGACTACCGAGTGGTACGGCTGCATCGAATGCAACCCTTACCAGCAGGGATGGTTCGTGCCTCACGATGTGGAGGGCATGGCAGGACTTATGGGTGGCACAGAGAAAGCCGTGAAAGACCTCGAGCAGATGTTCGAGAACACTCCGGAGGATATGTTGTGGAACGATTATTACAATCACGCCAACGAGCCTGTGCATCTGGTCCCGTTCCTGTTCAACCAGTTCGGAAAACCGTGGCTGACACAGAAATGGACGAGATTCATCTGTTCGCACGCATACAAGAACCAGGTGGCCGGGATTGTCGGCAATGAGGATGTCGGACAGATGTCCGCATGGTATATCCTGGCGGCATCCGGCATCCATCCTTCATGTCCGGGCAGCACACGCATGGAGATTACCAGCCCTGTGTTCGATGCTATCGAGTTTAAACTTGACAACAGGTACTGGCCTGGAAAGACATTCAAGGTCATAGCGCATGACAATTCTCCTGAGAACATATATATACGCAAGGTCGTATTGAACGGAAAAGAACTGCAGGACTGCCATATAGACTTCTCCGACATAGTCAACGGCGGTATCCTCGAACTATACATGGGAAACAAGGCGATAGAATAGACCGCAACGCGTATTAATGCCCTCCGGGGGCATTGATTCTGTAGGTGATTTAGGTTTGCATCCGGCGCACGGCTCATAAGGCGGTGCGCCGGATGCGTATCTTTTGAAGGTAATATTTTTTTATATATTTGCAGAATATAACCGTATAAACTTATAACATGAAAGGTTCTATTAAGAAACATTAATGCACGAAAACCACCATACTGCAGTCTTGATTGAACAGAGCGATTGCCATGTATTGGCAGACTAGAACCATATATTTGCATGGTATAACTACACAATAACATTGATTTGATTATTCGCAACCTCATAGATCGCGCTAAAAGTATTGTTGAGTGCATATTGATTGGCATTCTTTTGTCGTTTGCTATCTCCGCTTGTAAGCCTCATGTCCGGATGGGTTGGGCGACAACCGAGGAGGGATACTCTATTTGGTGTGTGCCTGATTCTACCAAGTCATACTCGTGGGACGGTGAAACTATAGGTAATCTCATAAACGGTCGTGGAACTCTGACCGCAACAACAGATTCAGGCGCTGTCGTAGTTAAGAATATATCCGCATACTATGGCGCCCAATTAAAATCAGATGCCATACAGATATCATCGGAAGAGTTTTACATAGGAAGCACCTCTGATAGGAAATATGCTGGTTATGCCGCACTTGTCAAAGGAGACGATGTCTATATAGGTAACTTCCATGAGGGCAAGCCATCGGGATGTCTTACTCTTTATCGTGCCGGTAAAGTGTATTATTCTGGTCAGTGGAAAAATGGCACATTTGATGGGGAAGGTACATTATACAAAGAAGATGGGTCTGTAAAATCCGGAATTTGGAAAGAAGGAACACTGATTGAGGTTGAAGTTGAAATTGAAACGGAAGCAGGAAAATACGAAGGAACTATACTTGATGGTCGTCCGGATGGCCTTGGAAAGTTATCATATAAGAACGGCACTGAATATGAGGGTAATTGGAAAGCTGGGGAATGGAGCGGAGTCGGTCAATATGTTGCAAAAAATGACACCGTCATATCAGAGTGGGTTAATGGC